>JAKPUV010000245.1 GCA_029554925.1 Candidatus Hydrogenedentota bacterium
TCGAAGGGGTTCATGACCCCCGACATCCTCGTCATTGCGAACGGCCGCGGCGAAAAGGTCTCCGGCGAGGGGCGCGTCACCTCGGAGTTCTTCACCCACCTCGCGTGCTACGAGGAGCGGCCGGACATCGGGGCGGTCGTCCACGCCCACCCGCCCTACGCCACCGCCCTCACGCTGGCCGGGGTGGACATGACGCTGCCGGTGGTCCCCGAGGTCATCATGACCCTGTGCGCCATCCCAACCGCCGGATACGCCACGCCGGGATCCCGCGAGGGCGCCGACGTGGTGCGCCCCTGGGTCGGCACCTATGACGCCCTCCTGCTGGACCGCCACGGTGCGGTCACCGTGGGAAAGACGGTGTTCGACGCCTACTTCAAGATGGAGAAAGTCGAGCACACCGCCCTGTCCATCGCCGCCGCGCGCGGCCTCGGCGGCGCCCGCACCCTGACCCCCGAAATGGTGGTCAAGCTCATGGCCGTCTACACCCACGGCGCGGAGCCGCCGGTGCCCTACCCCTTCCCATTGGTTTCCGCGGACTAAAGGCCCCGGATCACCCTAGGGCCTTGGCGCCAGAGCCACCAGACGTGCTGGAGCGTCGAGGCGAGGTGGTCCTGGGTGACCACGTTCGCCGGGGCGAGGGCCTTTTCCCATCCGTCACGCAGTGCCGCGCTGTCACAACCGGCGAGATAGACGAAGCGCAGGCGGCCCGACCGGTCCACGTCCTGCAACGCCTCGGGGGTCACGGGGCCGGTGGACAGGAGGAGCCCGTCCTCGGTGCCGTGGGAGCCGACAAAGAGGAACTCACTTTCCGCCGCGCCCTGTTTCAGGGAGTCCAGCGTGAGCGGCTGGAACGCCACGCCGCCCGGTCCCCACTTCATGCGCGCCGCGGCCAGCGTGGGCAGGTACCCCGGCGCCAACAGGGCGCGGGGGATGCGTCCTTCCAGACTCTCGTACAGTACCGTGGCGGGGGCGTTCTTCACCGACCGGGGGGCCAGCATCTCCACCGCCGCCGCGCAGGCGGCCATGCACAGGAGGAGTGCCCACAGGCCCCATGCCCCCGCAAGCCCGGCGGCGGCCACGGCGCGCAGGGAGGAAAGGCGGTCGGTCCACGGGATGGGCGACGCGCCCCCGCGCAGGGCGGAAAGGACGCCATAGGCCCACAGCACGCCCCAGACAATCAACCCCTTCCGGAACACGCTGAGGGTCGTCCCCTCCCAGGAGTGCCGGTTGTAGAGGTCCGGGTGCGCGGCCATCATCCAGGAAAGCCCCAGGACCGTCCCCACAAACAGAATCACCATTCCCGCCAGCACCGCCGCCAGCATCAATGCCTGGGCCAGATGGGTCCGCAGATAGGGGCCACCTCTGCGGCGGACAGTCCGCGCCAAAAAGGGCGCGCCCCCCAGATAGCAGGCAACGGCGAGGGCCCTCTCCCCCGCCGGGACCCGGCCTTCCTTCTGTTCCGCCGCCGCCATCACGCAGGCTCCGGCGCGGGACGGGGCGCGCATTTCCGGCAGTAGTCCCTCACCCAGAGCAGACGCTCCACGGCCTCCGGCCCGGCGCCCATGGGCAATTCGTCGGAAATGCCCAGCACCAGCCGGGGCGCGAACAGGGCGACCAGCCGCTCCACGCACTCCTGGAGCCGCTCCAGGGGGAACTCCGGCAGGAAGAACACGGCGGGGATGCCGTCGAGCAGCACCTTGTCGCCCAGGTGTTCCCGAATCTCCTCCAGCGTCGCGTCTCCCTGGGGCACGGGGGTCAGCGCCTCGATCCCGTCAAAGGGCAGGCGCGAGAAGAACGGCAGCAGGGAGTGGAAGCTGCCGTCGAAATGGGCGTGGGTGAACTTGCCCGCCGCCTTCAGGCACGCGTCTCGCTTCTCATAAAACGGCAGGTGGTGCCGCTCGAAGAGGTCCGGGGACATGAGCCGGCCGTCAATGTTCTCGCCGAAATTGATGATGCGCGGGGCGGGGTCCGCCGCCAGCCCCTCGTAGAGCGGGTCATGCGCCGCGTCCATCGCGGCCAGCACCGGCCCGACCACCTCCGGCTCGCACAA
>JAKPUV010000252.1 GCA_029554925.1 Candidatus Hydrogenedentota bacterium
GAGGGTCTCGATCTCCGTCTGGAACCGGTTGCGCAGGTTCACCGCGTCCAGGGCGGTGCGGCGGCACTCCTCCAGGCGGTGCTCCGCGCCGGCGGTCTCTTCGGCGGCGGCGTCGCGGGCGGCCTGGGCCTCCGCGAGGGCGGCCCCGGTCCGTTCGATCTCCGCGCGCAGGGACTCCGCGCGCTCGCCCGCCGCGCCCTTGTCCTGCGAGAAGCCCTTGGCGCGCTCCTCCAGGGAGAGGCGCTCCTCGGCGGCGGCCTGGGCGCGCTGGTTGCAGAACTCGATCTCCTGGCGCAGGAGGGCGGCCTGGCTCTCCAGGCGCTCCATCTCGGTGTCCACGGCGTGCTCGCGCTCGCGGCGCTCGTGGAGCTCGCGCTCCAGCTCGATGCGGCGGAGGTTCAGCTCCTCCTCCTGCGCCTCCAGGCGCGAGGCGTCGGCGGAGAGCTTCCCGTGGGTGTCCGTGGCGGCGGCCAGCTTTTCCCTCAGGTCGGCGATCTGCCCGCTCAGCTCGTTGAACTGGAGCCACGCGTTGCGCACCTCCAGCTCGCGCAGGGCCTGCGTGATTTCCCGGTGGCGGATGGCGGCGTTCACCTGCCGCTTCAGGCTGCGCATCTGCCGCTCCACCTCGGCGATGATGTCGCCCAGGCGCAGCATGTTCTGGTCCGCCGACTCCAGCTTGCGCATGGCCACGCGCTTGCGCGTCTTATACTTGATGATGCCCGCCGCCTCCTCGAAGAGGAAGCGCCGGTCCTCCGGGCGCGAGCTGATGACCAGGTCGATCTTGCCCTGGCCGATGAGGGAGTAGGCGTTCGTGCCCACGCCCGTGTCCATGAACAGCTCCTGGATGTCCTTCAGGCGGCAGGGGGCCTTGTTGATGAAATACTCGCCCTCGCCGCTGCGGTAGACCCGCCGCGTGATCTGGACCTCGCTGAAGTCCACCGGCAGCGCCGCGTCCGCGTTGTCAAAGGTCAGCGAGACCTCCGCCATCCCCGTCGCCGGGCGCTGGCTGTTCCCGTTGAAGATCACGTCCTGCATGTGCGCGCCGCGCAGGGCCTTCGCGCTCTGCTCGCCCAGCGCCCACCGCATCGCGTCCAGAATGTTGCTCTTCCCGCACCCGTTCGGGCCCACCACCGCCGTCACCCCCGGCTCCAGCGGCAGCACCGTCCGGTCCGCGAAGGACTTGAACCCCGTCAATTCCACCTGTTTGAAGTACATGAAACCCGTCCATGATTCGCGGGGAAACAACAAGCCCCCCCGAGCCGCTTTCTGAAATGCTTTGGGTTCTCCGGCTCCCCCCGGGGGCGCCGGTTTCCGGGACCCCAAAGCATACCCTCCGGAGGGGGGGCAACGCAACGCCGGAGAACCGCGGAGGGGGGTTGAACCATTCCGGAACATCCCTTATACTGGAAACATCCGGGTGAAGCGGAAAGGGAGTCCCATGGCGCGCTGGATGCTGGTGTTCGCGGTGGTTGGAACGTGTTTTGGCGCGGTTGCGGAGGGGGACACGGTGCGCGTGCCCGCCGACCGGCCCACCCTGCCTGCGGCGGTCGAGGCCGCCCCGCCCGGGGCCACGGTCGAGTTGGCGGCGGGCAGGCACCTGCTGCCGGCCGGACTGCGCATCACCAAGCCCCTGCGGATCAAGGGAGAATCCGCGGAAACCACGGTCATCCAGACCACGGTGCTGGAGGGCGAGGCCCTCCTGGCCGACAAGGTGGACGGGTTCACCCTCGAGGGGGTGACCGTTGAATACACCGGCCCCGCCCCGCCCGACGGCCGCACGGATTTCCCCAGCCTGCTAAGTGTCGCCGGGGGCCGCGCCGACGTCTCCAACTGCGTTTTCCGCAACAGCGCGGGGTTTGGCGTGATCTTCAAGGAGGGGGTGACAGCGTCGCTGAAGAAGAGCCGGGTGGAGGGAAGCAGCATTATCGGCGTGTATGTGAAGGGAAAGGGGACGTCTGTCGCCTTGGAGGAGAACTCGGTCCACAAGAGCGGAGCAGACGGCATCGGCTTCTACAATGACGCGGCGGGGACCATCCGCGGGAACATCTGCGCGGAGAACGGCGAGAACGGCATTACGGTCTCTGCTGCTATTTCGGGGGAAGTGCCTGTTTCCGGAAACACCTGCGAAAAGAACCGGTGGGACGGAATACGCGCGTGTATCGGTTCCAAAGTCCGCATAGAGGCAAACACCTGCTTGCACAACGGGGATCGGGGGATCTCGGTGGATACCGCCGGCACAGGCGTCATCATTGGAAACACCTGCACGGGGAATCCGATGGGTGTGGACATCCGCTCCGCCGGAACTGTGGCCACTGCGGAGGGAAACACCTGCTCGGAATCCGACGAGGCGGGGATTTCGGTCTATTTTGGCGCCAACGGCACGGTGACAAAGAACACCTGCCTCAAGAACAGGGGGGCCGGCGTGCGGGTGTCCCACTGGGAGTCCCAAGGCGACGTGCGGGAGAATGTGTGCGCAGACAATGGCAGATCGGGCATTGTCGTGAACCAGGGGGCCCGGGCGACCGTGCGCGGGAACGAAAGCCGGCGCAACGGCGAATTCGGGGTTGTCGTTTCCGATGAGGAATCCCAGGCGGAGGTGGCCGACAACACCACCT
>JAKPUV010000259.1 GCA_029554925.1 Candidatus Hydrogenedentota bacterium
GGGGAAGACCATGGCAGTGAAGAGGCAGGACACTTCGCGGACGCGGGCGGGGTCGCCGCCGGCCTCGGCGTTGACGAGGGCGGTGACGGCGCGGGAGAGGGTGGCCGTGCCCTGGTACAGGATGCCGGGCAGGCCGACGAAGCGGGCGAAGGCGGGGGAGGTGTGGATGGGGAAATGGATGTCCGCCCCGGTGTCGTACCAGTGGGCGGCCAGCCGCGGGATGGGCAGCGTTTTTTCCCACAGGGGCGGGGCCTCCTCCGGCGCGTCGCCGCCGCCGCGCAGGGCCTCCTCGCCGCGTCCGGGGCCGTCGCATTTCACGCCGCGCAGGAGCCCGCCGATGCGCTCGGTGAAGACCGCCGCGCCCGTCCCGTCCGCGGCGGTGTACTCGATGACGAGATGGGTGCCCGCGCGGTGGGGCAGGATGGCGGCGACGCGCCCGGTGACCGTGAGGAGTTCCTCGGCGCGCAGGGGGCGCGCCCAGGTGATGTGCTCGCTGTAGTGGACCTGACGGGAGAGGATTTCGGCGGGAAACCCGCTGTCGCCCCAGTACTCCGCGAAATTGGCGGAGACGGGCCAGGTGAGCGCCACGGCGAGCATGGGCGGGGCCAGAAGCGCGCCGGGTTGCGTGTCGTCGAGATAGCGCGGGTTGTCGTCCTCAACGGCGGCGGCGTAGTTCATGGCGCGCCGGGGGGTGACGCGGACCTCCAGGGGGCGGCAGGTGCGGCCCACATACTCGGGGGAGACGATCATGGCGCGCCCTTCCGCTCAGGCCTTCGGCCGGCCGATGCTGTAGTACTCGAAGCCGTTCTCGCGCATGACGGACGGCGTGTAGAGGTTGCGCCCGTCGAAGATGACGGGGGAGCGCATGAGCGACGCCATGCGGGCGTAGTCCGGGCGGCGGAACTCGTTCCACTCCGCCGTGATGACGAGGGCGTCGGCCCCCTCCAGTGCGGCGTAATACTTCGGGACCACCTCCACGCGGCCGCCGTAGCGGACGTGGACCTTCTCCCCCGCGACGGGGTCGTACACACGGATTCGGGCGCCGCCGTCGAGCAGGGCGTCCATCACCGTGAGGGCGGGCGCGCCGCGCAGGTCGTCTGTGCGGGGCTTGAAGCTCGCGCCCCAGACGGCGAAGGTCTTTCCGGCGAGGTCGCCGCCGAAGTGCGCGCGGATGCGCTCGACGAACTGGGTGCGGCGGCGGTCGTTGACCTCCTTCACGGCGGCGACCAGCTCGTGGGGCACGCCCTTCTCGCGGGCGAGGCGCATGCACGCGGCCACATCGCGGGG
>JAKPUV010000260.1 GCA_029554925.1 Candidatus Hydrogenedentota bacterium
GCTGTCCCATTCGCGCGCCCATTACCTGATGGCGATCGACACGCTGCGGTCCAGCCTGGGCTACGCGCGGACCACCGATGTGGCGGAAATGCTGGAGGTGTCGCGCGGCGCCGCCTCCATGGCCCTCGCCCAGCTCAAAAAGCGGGGATGGGTCGCCGAGGACCCGAACCGCTTTCTCCTCCTCACGGAGGAGGGCCGCCAGATCACCGAACTGGTGTCCGAGAACTTCACCATCCTGTCGCGCTTCTTTGAGATCGTGCTCGGGGTGCCCAAGGAGCGCGCGGTGGCCGACGCCTGCAAGATGGAGCATCTGGTGAGCCTGGAGACCAGCCGCCGCCTGCACTGGCTGACACAGCACGTTGAAAGCGACGGCGCCGCCGCCCTGCGAAAGCACATGAAGGAGTTCAAGCCGGGTTCCGCCGGCGTTGACCTCGAAAACCTCTAGACATCGTCCCCCGGCAAACGGAGGGCGGCGCGGGGGTGTGCGAATCCGGCGGCCTTCCCGTGCTCCGGGCGGCGGAGAAACCCAAACCTGGGGTTCCGTATATGAAAGTTCACGTGGTCGTGCGGGGATGGGCGCTGGCCGCGCTGTTGTGCGCGGCGCCGGCGCTGGGGCAGACATCCGCCGTTTCCGGCGCCGTGGTCACGCCGGAGGGCGGACCCGTGGCGGGGGCGCGGGTCTTCCTGGAACCGGGTATGGCGGGGGATCTCCTGCACACCGAGGCGGACGCTTCGGGCGCGTTCCGGTTTGAGGGCGCGTTTTCGGGGGAAACCGGCGTTTTCGCCTTTGCGGAAGGGCGGGCCTTCGGCGGACAGCACCTGAACCTCGCCCTGGGCGAGGAGGTGGGCGGGCTGCGCATCGTGCTGGACCCCGCCGCGGCGGTCTCGGGAAAAATCACCGACGAGAAGGGCGCGCCGCTGGCGGGGGCTCGGATCACCCGCGTCGCCCTGACCCACGCGGCGAAGGTCGGCATCCCCCTGTCAAAACTGGGCCCCTTCGGCGTGCGCGAGCCCGTGACGGACAAGGACGGGCGCTTCACCGTGACGGGCCTGCCCGCGGGCGGGCGCGTCGCCCTGAAGGCCGGCCATCCGGACCACGCGCAGGAGGCGGTGGAGGGCATCGTGCCCGGGGACACGAATGTAACCGTGCGCCTGTCGCGGGGCATTCTGGTGCGGGGCATGGTGCGCCTGCGGCGCGACCAGTCCCCCGTGTCGGGGGCGCTGGTCCTCGCGCGCAGCGGGCTGCCGCCCCACGACACCTCCCTGGCGACCACCGACGGGTTCGGGGAATTCACCCTGCGGCTCCGCCCGGGGGCCTATCTGGCGCAGGCCACGGCCAGCGGCCAGTCCACGCCGGGCTGGCAGCTCTTCACCGTGACGGGCGAAGCGCCCGAGGTGTCGGTGAACCTCGGCCTCGCGGGCACGGGCACGATCCGCGGCGCCATCGCCGACGCCGCGGGCGGCAAGGGCATCGCCGGCGCGCGCATCCGCCTGGAGAGCCACGGCAACATCGCGGCCATTGTCCGGTCCGGGGCGGACGGCACCTTCTCGGTGGCGGCGGCGGAGGGGGAGAACACGCTGTTTTTCGAGTCCACACCGGGATACCTGCCCCCCGAGCCGCGCGGCGTGCGCGTGGCCGTCGTGGCGGGCGGCGACCTGGAGCTGCCGGGGGTCTGGCTGGCGCCGCTGCCCGTGTTCCGCGTGCAGGTGCTCGACGAGGACGAGCAGACGCCCGTGCCCGGCGCGGTGGTGTCGCTGCTCCGGCCGCGCCAGTTCGGATGGCTCGCCGCCGACGCGGAGGGCTGGGTGGAAATCCGCATCGGGGGGTTGCCGGAGGACGGGCGCATCTATGGAACCGTGCAGCATCCCCGCGCGCCGAAAGGCGCCGTGTTTGCGCTGGACCGGGCCGCCGCCCGAGACACGGCGGTGAAACTGCTGCCTCTGGCGTCCCTGCGCGGCCGCCTGGTGGATGAAAAAGGAAAGCCCCTCGCCAACACGCTGGTGGGCGCGGCCTTTGCCGACGCGTCGCCCGGCGACCCGCTCCTGCTCTGGCGCACGGCCACGGACAAAAACGGCGCGTTCCGCTGGAACGCCCTCGTGCCCGGCGTGCCGCAACGGCTGGCCGTCGCGGGGTCCTGCGATGTGCCCCCGGACAGGGCGGTGCAGAATGCCGCCCCCGGGGCGGACACCGATCTGGGCGACCTGACGGTCTCGGGAACGCCCGCCGCGGGCGGGGCGGTTCTGGTGGAGCGGGACCGGCTGAACACGTTCCAGAAGGCCTGCGGCCCGGCGGTCGCGGAGGACCGGCCCGTGGTCGCGGTCTTCTGCGAGGCGGCGGAGGCGCAGGCGGTGGTGGAGGGGCTGCAGAACGCCCTCTCCGCCGCGGACCTCCTCAAGAAATGGCAGCCTGTCGTCGTGGTCCGAGGCGGCCACGCCTGCGACAGCGGCGCCGTCTCCGTCCACGCGGGCGGCCCCGGCGAGGCGGGCGGCACCGTGCTGTACGACGCCGGGGGACGGGCCCTGCTCCGCACCTCCGGCCTTCCGCCGCTTTCAAGCCTGACCGCGCTGCCCTAGGCCGCCCCACCGTTGAAGGAGTCCCGGATGCGCCCGTTTCGCGCCCTGCACATTCTCCTGCCGGTCCTGCTTGCGGCGTTCGCCCCGCAGGCGGTGGCCGGGCTGTCCCTCGGCGGCACCGTCCTCGACGCGGAGCAGAAGCCCGTCGAGGGGGCGGACGTCTGGGTCGTCCAGGGGAGCGAGGTGCGCCGCACCCGCACGGAAGCCTCGGGCCGTTTCGGCTTTGCGGACCTGTCCGTGGCTCACACCCAGCTGGTGGCGCGCAAGGAGGGACTCGCCCTCGGCGGAAGCACGGGGCTGCTCACGGCGGACGAGACGGTGACCGTCACCCTGGGGCCCGCCGCCGCGCTGCCCCTGCGGATCACCAACCGGGACTTTCTGCCCGTGGCGGGCGCGCGGGTGCGCAGCCTGGTGGTGTCGGACCAGTTTGCCGTGCCCGTGGAGCAGCTGGTGGAAAACGGGTTTCCTGCGCTCCGCAGCGGCGATGACGGCGGGCTGTCCATCCCCGGCCTCCCCCCCGGGGGCTTTGTGAAGCTCGTGGCCGCGCACCTCAAGTACGCCGACTCCAGCGTGGCCTATCTGCCCGTGCAGGACAAGCGGCGGGACATCCAGCTCTACGAGGGCGCCGCCGTGCGCGGACGGGTCACGGACCCCGGGGGCGGCGGCGTGCCCCGGGCCTGGGTCTCCGTTTTCCAGACGGGCGTCGGCGGCCAGCGCGAGGAGGCCGGGGCCTGGACCGACCCCGAGGGCTTCTACACCCTCCGAGTGGCCGACGGGGGCTACCTCGTCACGGCGCGCCACCCGGACCACGCGTCGCCCCTGCCTGCGGACCTCGAGGTGAACGGGGAGGAGGTCACGCACGACCTGGCCCTTCCCGAAACCCGCGTCCTCTCGGGGCGCGTGCTGCTCCCCGGGCGGAAACCCTGTCCGGGCACCCGCGCCGGGTTCCGCGTGGGCGGCGTTTTCTGCGAGGAGGCGCTCACGGACGACCAGGGGGTGTTCCGCCTGCGCGTGGGGGTGCCGGAGGGCGACCTGCTCATCGCCCCGCCGCCGGGATACCGGACCCGGGCCCTGCCGAGAATCCCTGTGAACCTCGGCGACAAACAGGAGCTGCGTCTGGAAGACATCCAGCTTACGGAACTCCCCCGGATCACCGGAACCGTCCGCGCGCCCCAGGACACCGGGGACGGCGGGCGCATTGTGATCACCTCCCTCGACCTGCCGCAGCCCCTCCGGCTGCTCGCCGGCCCCGACGGCGCCTTCGACATCCGCCTGGACTACCAGCCCGAGCAGAACGAGGTGACCTTCCGGGCGGAGCATGCCCTGCGCTTCCTGCGGAAGGATTTCAAGGTGTCGCTCGATGACGCCGCGACCTTGGAGGTGGTGCTGGAGCCCTTCGAGCCGGACCTGAAGAGGCGCCCGGCCGATGAGGCGCGGAACAACCTCTCCGCCCTCGTGGGCAAGGAGGCGCCGGAGATCAAATGCTCCGACTGGTTCAACACCCAGCCGGTCACCAACGAGTCCCTCAAGGGGAAGGTGACGGTGCTGGTCTTCTGGGGCGGCTTCGACGACAGCCCCTTCGCCGTGAACCAGCTCGGGGAACTGCGCGCGCTCCATGACGCCTTCCAGGGGGTGGACGACGTGCTGGTCCTGGGCATCCACGACGCCAGCAGCACGGCCGACGAGGTCAAGGAGTTCCTGGGGCGCTACGATGTGCGCTTCGCCGTGGGAAAGGACGCCGACCCCTTCTTCACCTTCGTGAACTACGGGATCAACGCCATCCCGCAGGTGGTGCTGCTGGACAAAAAGGGCGTGGTCCGGTATTATCAGCCCGAGTCCCGCCTGTTGGAGCTGGTCAAGACACTGCGCCGCGAGTAGGCGGCCTGGAAGGAGGAAGACCATGGGTATTCTCACCGTTGCCGCGTGTTTGCTTGCCGTCGGCCAGACGGCCGCCCCGCATCCGGGGGGGGAACTGGCGGCCCGCATCGCCCTGGTCTTTAACCGGATCACCGTGGTGGAGGAACCGGCCTTCTCAGACGACTTCATTCTTGCGGATGTCCTGGTGGACAAGGGCCGCCCCCGGCGCTTCATGGAATTCAGCGGCGACATCTCCGGCCGCTTCCTCGGCGCGCTCGCCATGCTCTCGCGCGGCGCGGAGGACGACACGCGCCTCCATCGCCTGGTGGCGGAAACGCTGAAACACCAGCGGAAGGACGGCCGTTTCGGATATGAGAACCTTTCCTTCAAGGCGGCGGACGTCGGGCCCGACCAGATGGCCCTGCTCTGGGGCAACGGCCGGCTGCTCGTGGGGCTCCTGGAGTATGCGCAGCGGTTCCCCGAGCGGAAGGAGGCTCTCGAGGCCGCCGAGCGGCTGGGCGTCTTCCTGCTGGCAGTCTTTGACGACTGCGCGAAGCCGGAGGTCATGGACCGGCTGCGCGGCAAGGCCGCCAACGGATTCATCTGC
>JAKPUV010000278.1 GCA_029554925.1 Candidatus Hydrogenedentota bacterium
AGCGGCGAACAGGCACTGCGTCCCGGCACGATCCCCGTGGGACAGATGAACGCGCTCACGGGCCGGAAGGTTCCCGTGGCCGCGGGGCTCTGGCCCGCGCTCAAGCGTCCCGACGACACCGGGTCCGACCGGGGTCCGGAATTTCAGGGGGGCGTGGAGCTGATCCTGAAGACGCTTCGGGAAAGCCCGGAACCGGTGGTGGTGCTGTCCGTGGGCAGCGCCCGCGATGTGGTGGCGGCGTTTAACCGCGAGCCGGAACTGTGCCGGAAGAAGATCCGGCGCGTCGGCGCGTTCATCGGCGACGCCTCCAGCCCCGACTTCGTGGAGTACAACGTCATGATTGACCCGCAGGCCTATGTCGGCCTTCTGCGGTCGGGCCTGCCGGTGTACTGGGTGCCGTGCTTTGACGGCGGCATCTGGCAAAACGCGGGGCACGCCTCCTTCTGGAAGGCGAAGCACGGGGACCTGCTGCGCGGCGCGCCGCCGGAGCTCGTGCAGTTCTTCATCTACGCCCTGGAGAAGGAGACCGCCGATCCCCTGGACTTCCTGCATCAGCCCGTAGACCCGGGGCGCCGGGAAAAGCTGTTCGCGGAAACCCGGAATCTTTGGTGCACCGCCGTGTTCGCCGCCCTGTGCGGGCAGTCCATCGTCAAGACAGGGGAAACATGGCGCGTGCAGCCCGGCGGGGACGCGTCCACGGTGCCCGCCAATGACCTCTTCGCCTTTTCCCCCGTGCGTGTTTCCGTGACCGGCGACAAATTTGTCCGCTACGGCGACGGGGACGAGGCGCGGGAGGTGATGCGCTTCGAGGTCCGGAACGCGGACGACTATGCGCGGGGAATGACCTCGGCCACCGAGGGGGTGCTTGCGGCGTTCCCGGTCCGCTCGAAGCCATAGGCGTGTGAAGAGGGGGGCGACGCAGCTATCCGCGCAGTTCCCCCACGCCGGCGGGCGGGGCGGTCTCGGCGATGAACACGGGCGGGGGTCCGGGGTGGTTCGCATAGCACGCCCGGGCCATCTCCTCGATGAAGGAGAAGGTCTTGTCGCGCCAGACCAGGTTGACGGTGGCGCCGCCGAAGCCCGCGCCGGTCAGGCGCGCGCCGAGGGCCCCGGCCCGGAGGGCCGCGTCCACCAGGCGGTCGAGCTCGGGGCAGCTCACCCCCAGATTGTCGCGGCAGCTGTCGTGCGAGGCGACCATGAGGCGGCCAAAGGCCTCCGGATCGTTGGCGATGAGGGCGTCGCGGGCGTGCTCCACGCGGCGGTACTCGGCGGCCTGGTGGGTTACCCGGGCGTGCAGGTCCACGCCCTCCGGGGGCAGGGCCACGTCGGGCAGATACTGCCGCGCCGCCGCCTCGGGCGAAAGCCCCAGCAGGCGCGCGATTTCCGGCAGCGCGAGGCGTCCTTCGGGCACGGCGGCGAGGAAGAGGTTCTCGGCCTCGCGCGTGGTGAGGCAGAGGGGGCCGAACCACAGGTCGCCGAGGCGCTCCAGCGGCACGTCCTCGCCGAAATCCTCGCGGAGCTGCCTGCGCACCAGCGCGCAGGCCAGCGCGCACAGGCGCGGGTTGAGGTTGTACTTCTCCCGCGCCGCGCCGCTCTTTTCCGCCTTCACCATCGAGTCGCACACCACGACGGCGCAGTCGTCGGGCAGGGGGGCGTGCTCCACGCGCAGGGGGAAGAAGTCAATCTTGCAGGCCTGGCCCGCGCTCCCGAGCAGGAGGGCCGCGTGGTCCATGCCGCCGCCCCGCGTGCCCACGAAGTGCTCCGCCTCCGCCAGGGCCGAGGCCAGCCGCAGCCGGTCGCGCAGGGAGGCCGGGGCGCGGCCCGCCGCGTCAAGGAAGGCCAGCGCCGCCACCACCACGAGGGCGGTGGACGAGCTCAGGCCCGCGCCCGCGGGCAGCGTGGCGTCCACCAGCAGGTTCAGTCCGGCGGGGGGGAGGCCGGGGGCGTACTGGCGCGCCCCGATGAGCCCCGCCTTCACATAGTTGTCCCAGGACCCCGCGGGGGACGGGGACGGCGCCCCGGCCGCGTCAAACTCCGCGGGGCCGTATTCGGCCCGCAGGTTGCGCAGCACCGCGCGCGTGTCCGCGCGGGGGGAGAAAAGGGCGCGCACCTCGTGCGCCAGCGTCATGGGCAGCACGGGGAGGCCGTTGTAGTCGGTGTGCTCCCCGATCAGGTTGACCCTGCCGGGCGCGCGCGCCACACGCGGCGCCTCCCCGGGGAAGAGCCGCTGGAACGCCCCCCTGAGCGCCTCCTCGGAATGGACTTCCTTGTCACTCACTGAAAAAGAACCTCTGTGCGGATGCCGTTCCCCGGCCGCGCGTTATTTGCCGCCCTTCCTGCCCTTGAGCAGGTCGAGGGGGGTGCGGACATATTCGGTTTTCACGCGCCGCCGCATCTTGCGCAGCGCCTCGATCTCCTCGGGCGACTCGACCACGCCGAACTCCAGCCCGAAGGCCCGCGACTCGCCGGGCTCCAGATAGTCGAGCAGGCCCTGCTTCTCCGTCTCGGCGCGCCCCGCCACGCCGGACGTGCAGGGCTCCAGCCCGCAGACGTAGTCCTGCTCGCCCATCATCTTCCACTGCACGAAGCGCGGCAGCTCGTCCTTGAAGTACTTCACATAGACGCCGAAGCCGTCCTTGTTGACGATGGCCGCCGTGACCGCGCCCTCCTCGTTGGGCTCCATGTCGTGGTAATAGCACTTCTCGGCATAGTCCGGCGTGGGCGGGTCCATGACGTTGTGTTTCTCCTGGCCGTCGCGCGCGTGGTCCGTCACCGGCGCCACCCGGCGGCTGGGCGCGTAGAGCCGCGACCCGCCGTCCACGGCGGGCCAGCCCACGTTGCAGTGGTACAGCAGCATAAAGGGCGACCTGCGGAAGCCCTCGTTGGTGAGCACGTCCTGCACCCAGAAACGCTTCTCGCCCATCACGGTGAACACGTTGCGCGTCAGCGTCAGGTTCTCGCCGAACACGACCGCCTCGCGCATCGTGCCCTCGACCGAGAGCAGGTAGTAGCCGTCCTCGTCCCAGCCCTGCTCCACCTGGATGTTGCGCGCCGGGGCGTTGCCGATGCGCCCGTGCAGGCCCACGCCGCTCACGGCGCTGTCCGCCGCGGGGCCGCCCACGTTTCCCAGACCGCAGGTCGTCAGCAGGCCGCCGAAGTAGCTGCGCAGCCAGCGGAAACCCTCGGGCTCGTAATACTGCGGGGCCACGTCGCCGCACACCGAGCGCCAGCCCATCGCCTTGCCGCAGAAGCTCGCGGCCGAGATGTCGAGGCACCGGTCCAGCATCACCGTGAACTCCAGGCCCGACCCGGTGTGGAAGACCGCCGCGCGGTTGGGCCGCTCGTTCCCGTCCTCCAGCGTCACCATCCGGACCCCCGCGATCTGGTCCATGTTTCCCACGCGCCGGCGCAGTTCGTCGGGGCTGTAACTCTTCTTCGATGCGGTCATGGTTCGCTCCTCCTTGGGGTTGCGCGCGGCGCGCCCGCCGCAGTTCCGCCCTCCAGCATACGAGGCGGCGGCTTCCAAGTCAATCGGAAACAGGCTCAGTCTTCCCGGTCCGCGCACAGGACGAGCGACGGGTCCGCCGCCGTGTCCAGTCCGCCCGCGACCATTCCGTGCTCCAGCCGCGAGGCCGCGGCGGCGCCGATCATGGCGGCGTTGTCCACGCAGTACTTCATGGGCGGCAGAAAAAGCTCCGCGGGGAGGCCCGCCGCCCGCTCGCGCAGCAGACGGTTTGCCGCCACGCCCCCGGCGATCACGAGGCGCTCCGCGCCCGTCCGCTCCAGGGCGCGCTCCGTCTTGGCGATCAGGAGGTCCACCGCCGCCTCCTGAAAACTCGCCGCCAGGTCGGCCCGGTCGGCGTCGGGATGGTCGCGCAGGGTGTACAGCACCGCCGTCTTGAGGCCGCTGTAGCTGAAGTCCAGCGTATCGTCGCGGAGCATCGCACGCGGGAACTTGAAGGCTTTCGGGTTGCCCCCCTCCGCCGCGCGCTGGATCGAGGGCCCGCCGGGGTAGGGCAGGTCCAGCAGGCGGGCCGCCTTGTCGAAGCACTCGCCCACGGCGTCGTCGCGCGTGGTGCCCAGCAGCACCTAGTGGTGCGGACGTCCGCAGTGGATGAGCTGGGTGTGGCCGCCGCTGACCACCAGCGCGAGGAAGGGGAAGGCGGGAGGGGCCGCGTCGAGAAACGCGGAGAACAGGTGCCCCTCGATGTGGTGAACGGGGATGAAGGGTTTCCGCCACGCGTAGGCCAGTGCCTTGGCGAAGCCCAGCCCGACCAGCAGCGACCCCATGAGGCCGGGGCCGTTGGTCGCCGCGACGGCGTCCACGGCCGGCGTCTCACCCGGGGCAAACGAAAGCCCCGCCTCGCGGAGCGCCGCCGCCGCGAGGGGGTATATCGCCTTGATGTGCTGGCGCGAGGCGATTTCGGGCACCACCCCGCCGAAAACGCGGTGGATCTCGATCTGCGAGATGACCAGGTTCGACCGGACGGTCCGGCCGTTTTCGATCACGGCCACCCCGGTCTCGTCCCAGGAACTCTCAAAGGCAAGAATCACGCTCATTGCACCAGCTCCGACATGCGTGTCAACACCACGCCCTCCTTTTCCAGTCCCGGAAGCGCCTCCTCCAGAACCGTCACGGTGTTCCGGCGGAAGTGGCCGATGGCCACCGCGCTGCCGCGCGCGCGGGCGTGCC
>JAKPUV010000286.1 GCA_029554925.1 Candidatus Hydrogenedentota bacterium
TCACATCGAAGGGCCGCTTTGGCGCGTCGCCCAGAAAGGCGTCCCAGTCGAGGTCGGGGCCGGGCCGCGCCTCCGGGTCGTCAATGGGCATGCCGCGCTCGCCAAAGTCGCCGGTGCGGAAGATGCCGCACTCGGCGTGGAGGGGCGTTCCGATGATCCCGTCCTTGACGAGCTGTTTCATCTGGCGGAAGGCGGAGTCGGACATGCGCTGCGCGCCGAGCTGGAAGGCTGCGGGCGAGGTGGAGGCCGCCTCGTAGAAGCGGCGGGTCAGGTCCCACTGCCGCCAGTGAGTGAGGGGTTTCTCGCAGTAGACGTGTTTTCCCGCCTCCAGGGCGGCGATGGCCTGTTCCCCGTGGTGGTGGTCCGGCGTGGCGATGGTCACCATGTCCACCGCCGGGTCCGCCAGCAGCTCCCGGTAGTCCCGGTAGAGGCGGACCGGCCGGCCGACCAGGGCGGCCTTCTTCTCCAGGCGGGGACGGTAAATGTCGCACAGGGCGACGATTTCCACGGTCTTGTCGGTCTTCTCCATTTCGAGGAGGGTGCCGATGTGCGTTTCCGAGCGCCCGCCGCAGCCGATAACCCCCACGCCTATGCGGCCGTTGGCGCTCTGTGCCCGGGCAGTCCGGGCGAGGGTGCCCGCGGCGGCGGCGGCGGTGCCCGCGATGAAGGTTCGGCGGTTCATGTCCATGGGGTGCCTCCTCAGTCTTTGGCGGGTCCGGCGTCCTGCTCCCGGGCGAGGCGGACCTCGACGGGGCCGGCCATGTTCATGTGCACATCGCGCTGCGGAAACGCGATGGCGATGTTCTCCTTGGCAAGCGCCCGCTCAATCATGAAGCGGATGTCGCTGCGGACCACCCGCGAGTCGCTCTTCTCCAGGTCGAGCCAGAAATAGACGGCGAAGACCAGGGCGCTGTCGCCGAAATCGTGGAACACCACGACCGGCTCGGGATCCTTGAGAATCTGCCCGTGGCGGCCCGCGATTTCCTCGAGAATGTCCTTGACGCGGCGGGTGTCGGAGCCGTACGCGACGCCGACCGTGACGTCGAAGCGCATCTTCTGGTCCGAAAGGGTCCAGTTCACCACGTTGTTCTCGAGGAACTTGCTGTTGGGCACGAGCACCTCGACGCCGGAGAAGGTGCGGACGGTGCAGGCGCGCGCGCCCATGCGGGTGACGGAGCCCGTGAGCCCGCCGACCTCCACGATGTCCCCGACGCGGATG
>JAKPUV010000292.1 GCA_029554925.1 Candidatus Hydrogenedentota bacterium
ACGCACAGCCTGGGCCCCGTGCTGAGCTGGCTGGACATCGGCTGCGGCGACATGTTCGCCTCGCTGACCTCCACGGCCACCGGGGCCTTTGGCATCAACGCGCATTTCGCGCGGAAACACGGCCCGGACCACCCCAACGCCACGCGGAAGATCATGCAGGGGGACGTGGTCACCACCGTCATCCGCACCCACGGGGGGAAGACCATTGTCGTGAACAACGACATGACCCTGCCGCGGCCCTACGACAACCGGTGGCTGCTCCAGGGCACCCTGGGCATCTACGACCAGCAGCGGGCGTCGGTCTATCTGGAGGGAAGGAGCCCCGTTTCCCACGAGTGGGAGCCCTTCGAGCCCTACCAGACGGAGTTTGACCACCCCTGGTGGCGGGAAATGGGGGAGGCCGCCCTGCGGGCCGGCCATGCGGGCACCGACTACCTGGTGCTGGCGCTCTTCGTCAACGCCGTCCGGGCAAAGGCCGCGCCGCCGCTGGACGCCTGCGACGCGGCGCTGATGAGCTGCGTGGTGGGCCTGTCGGAGCAGAGCATCGCGCGCGGTTCCGCGCCGGTGGAATGCCCCGACTTCACCAAGGGCGCGTGGCAGACCCGGAAGCCGTCCTTCGGGATCGTGTGAACAGGATCACCCGTTCGGAACCGTGACCTCGGGCGCCACAAGCGGGGACACCGCCTCGGGGAGAAAGGCCCCGGGCACGGCGGCGGCGTTCTGGTTCCAGAAGGCGTCCCACTCTTCGGCCTTCTCAAAACGCACCGGGGCCTCCGGGGTGGACCAAGTCGCGGCGAGGGCGTCGCGCGAGAGGTTCTGTATGCGGAGGTCCGACCCGCGCAGGGCATGGACCAGCATCGGGGTGGCCTCTCTGCTCCGCGCCGCGGCGAGCCCGCGGCAGGCCGCCATGCGCACGGTGACCTCGTGGTCGGCCAGCCCCCGGACCAGCACCTCGACCTCTGCGGGCGTGTGCCCCGCGATCCTGGCCATGAGCTCCAGACAGGCCTCGCGCAGGTTGGCCTCGGGGTCGCCGGCGTGGGCTGAGAGCAGCGGACGCGCCCGGTCCGCGCTGAACTCGAAAAGGAGGCGCACGAGACGCGCGCGGTTCAGGGGGTGCGCGTCGGGAAAGAGCAGCAGCAGATAGGGGACCAGGTCGGCGGTCTTCTGCATTTCAACCAGTTTGCGCCGCCCGTCCGCGCTCATGTCCTCCAGGTCCGAGTTGAACATGTCCAGCGCGCCGTCTACCGCGGCGCGCTGCTGGTAGTTCAGGCCGGTCTGGGCGGAGAGCTCGGCGTCGCGGCGGCCGGCCTCCTCGCGCGCGGCGTCCAGACGGAGGCTTCCGTCGAGGTCGTTCTCCTCGACCAGCTGCACCTCGTCCTCACGCAGCTTGATGCGGCGCTTGCCGACCCGCACCGTCAGCACCCCCTCGCTTTTCGACTCAATCTCGCCATTGACGGGCGTGCCGTTTTTCAGGTGGATGGTGTCGGCGGACGATGTCGCGGCCGCCGCGGCGCACAGCGCCGCCAGAACGATATACCTGCCCATGACAAGAGTCTCCCTTCCGTTGCACCGGGAATCACCCGGAAGCAGGCTGTTTTGTGGGCGTCCCCGGTCAGGCGCCGTCGCGGAGCACGCTGTAGACCGTGCGCGAGAAGAAGACCTGGGTGCGGTCCTGCGGCGCCCAGAACTCCTTCACCCGGCCGTCATACAGCAGGGTGAACGCCTCCTCGCCCTTCTTGTCGGGCCCGGCCACGAGCACGCCGAGGTCGGGGCAGATGATCGCGCCGCGCACCTGCATCTTGCCCTCGGTGTAGGACTTGTGCCGCGCCTTGCTCCGGGTGATGGCGAAGATGGCGTTGTTGCTGTAGAGCAGCCCGTCAAACTTCCACTTGGACTTGTCCGGCCGGGCCATCTCGTCGTTCCACCAG
>JAKPUV010000309.1 GCA_029554925.1 Candidatus Hydrogenedentota bacterium
CCGGAGGAGCGCGCGGGCAAGTACGGCGACGTCGGCATCTTCAACCACGACTGGAAGAACCCCGAAGCGCTCATCCGCGTGGGGGCCTTCACCGAGGACGACATCGCCGAACTCTCCGGCGGCCTGCTCCGGCAGGGGGCGGAGGTCACCCTCAACCGGCGCGTGCTGGAATACGACCTGGTGTGCATCGTGGGTCCGGTCTTCCCGCACGAGGTGGTCGGGTTCAGCGGCGGCAACAAATACTTCTACCCCGGGGTGGCGGGGGAGGACATCCTGAACCTCTTCCACTGGTTGGGCGCCCTCATCACGAACTACGCGATCAACGGCACCAAGCACACCCCCGTACGCGCGGTGGTGGACCGCGCCGCCGCCATGATCCCCGTGAAGAAGCGGTGCTTCTGCCTGACGCAGGTGAAAAAGGACACCAAGGCCATATTCTTCGGCACGCCCGAGGAGGCCTGGGACCGCGCCGCCGACCTCAGCGCGAAGATCCACATTGTCTACAAGGACCGGCCCTTCAAGAGCGTGCTGGCCATGGCCCCGGCCATGTACGACGAGATTTGGGTCGCCGGAAAGTGCATGTACAAGCTCGAGCCCGTGATCGCCGACGGCGGCGAGTTGATTATCTACGGCAAGCACATCCACGAGGTCAGCGTCACCCACGGCAAACTCATCGCGCGCATCGGCTACCACGTCCGCGACTACTTCGTGAAGCAGATGGACCGCTTCGCGGACATCCCCGGCGGCATCCTCGCCCATTCCACCCACGTCCGCGGCATGGGCACCTACGAGGACGGCGTCGAGAAGCCCCGGGTCACCGTCACCCTTGCGACCTCCATCCCCGAGGCCGAGTGCCGCGCCATCAACCTCAACTACCGCGACCCGGACAGCATCAACCCCGACGACTGGCGCGACCGCGAGGACGAGGGGTTCCTGCTCGTGCCGGATGCCGGCGAGATTCTCTACCGCCTGAAATAGGCGCAGGACCCTCCCCATGCCACGCATGCACACAGAAGCGGAAAGGCCCCCGGCGGGCAAGGCCCCCGGCCTCCGCGCCGCCGCTTTGCTGGCGCTGGCGCCCCTGGTGCTTGCCGGATGCTATGCGGAGACCGGACGGGACCCCGCCTATGTGCCCAAGACCCGCGCGCTGGAGCTGCACCGGGACGCCGTCGCGGCCGCAGCCGCCAAGGATTACGATCGCGCCCTGACGCTGGTGGACGCCGCCCTCAAGGAGGACGGGGGCTACGGCGACGCCGCCCTCACCCGGGCCGTGGTTCTCGCGCAGTCCGGAAAACTGGAGGAGTCCGCGGCGGCCTACGCCGCTGTCGCGCAGCAGTGGGCCGACCATCCGGAGGCCCACGTCATGCGCGGGATCGTGCTGGAGAAGCTCGGGCGGCGGGACGAGGCGGACGAGGCCTACGCGCGGGGGCTGGCGGGTTTCGAGGCACGCACCGCAGACCGTCCCAAGCCCCGAGAGGAGCTGATGCACGCCCTGACCGTCTACCTGCACCGGGGGGACAGCGCCGGGCTTGTGGCGTTCAACGCGCTTCTGGGAAAATACCCCGACTACCAGCCCGCGATGGAGCTGAAGCAGCGCGTCCTCAAAGGGGACCGCGGATTTGTCATGACCTGGCTCGAGGAGCCCGGAAGATAGGAAGGGCGCGGGCGCCCCGTCCGCCGCCTGAACAGAAGCACACATAGGGAGAGAGCGCATGCCGAAGAATGTGATTGTGGCCCAGTCGGGCGGACCCAGCCCCGTGATCAACAGCTCCCTGCGCGGCGTGGTGGAGGCGTGCCGGATGTTCCCGGACACCTTCGGAACCGTCTACGGCGGATGGCACGGCATCGAGGGGGTGCTCCGCGAGGAGCTGCTTAACCTGTCGGTCCAGAGCGACGAGGAAATCGCCCTGCTCCGCTACACCCCGGCCGCAGGCGCCGTGGGCACCTGCCGCTACAAGCTCAAGAAGGACCAGCAGGAGGACTTCGCCCGGGTCATGGAGGTCTTCAAGGCCCACGACATCGGCTATTTCTTCTACAACGGCGGCAACGACTCCATGGACACGGCGCACAAGGTCGCCGTGCTCGCCCAGGAGCAGGGCTTGGACCTCGTCGCCGTCGGCGTGCCCAAGACCATTGACAACGACGTGGGCGACGCGGAGTTCAAGCTCATTGACCACACGCCGGGCTACGGCAGCGTGGCGCGGTACTGGATGGGTATCGTGCAGAACGCCGACGAGGAAAACCGGGGCTCCTGCCCGGCGGACCCCGTGCTGGTGCTCCAGGCCATGGGCCGCAAGATCGGCTACATCCCCGCCGCCGCGCGGCTCGCCGACCCCAAGCGCGAGATGCCGCTCCAGATTTACATGGCCGAGTCGAAGGTCTCCGCCGAGGAGCTGTGCGACAACGTCAACCAGCAGCTCCTGCGCGACGGCCGCTGCGTGGTCGTGGTCAGCGAAGGATTTGACGTCGGCGAGTTGGGCGACGTGCGCGACAGCTTCGGCCATACCAATTTCGGCGCCACGCAGATCACCGCCGCCCAGAAAGTCGTCAACCTGCTCAACGCGAACAAGCTCCCCGTGCCCGGCAAGGCGCGCGGACAGGTTTCCGGCACCGACCAGCGCAGCACGGCGGTCTACGCCTCCGTGGTGGACCTGGACGAGGCCTACAAGGTCGGCCAGCAGGCGGTGCTGATCGCCGTGTCCGGCGAGAACGGCTGGATGTCCACCATCCTGCGCGAGCCCGGCCCCATCTACAATGTGCGCTACGACAAGGCCCCCCTGGAACTGGTCGCCAACTCCGAGCGGACCTTCCCCGAGGCGTGGATTTCGCCGTCCAAGACGGACGTCACGGACGACTTCGTCCGCTACGCCAAGCCCCTCATCGGCGAGGACTGGGCGAGCGTCCCCGTGGTAAACGGCCGCCAGCGCTTCGCGCGGCTGGCCCCCGTCTTCGCGGACAAGAAACTCCCCGAATACCTCCCGCAGGCCCTGCGCAAGTAGCGACGGAAAACACACGGGCCGGAACGCCGCACAAAGCGGGTTCCGGCCCGTTTCCTTTTCGGGAAGAGCGTCAGCCGCGCCAGGGGGAGGGGAGGATAAGCTCGCGGTAAAGCTGCATGGCGTACTCGTCCGTCATGCCCGCCACGAAATCCGCCGTGCGGCGGGCCAGGGAGTCCGCCGGGTCGGCCTCCAGTATGTCCGGGAGCGGGTTCGCGAGCAGGTGCGCGTGCAGCGTTTCC
>JAKPUV010000333.1 GCA_029554925.1 Candidatus Hydrogenedentota bacterium
CCCGGAGAAGCTCCCGCCAATTCGGACCCAATGTGATACCCTTCTGCTTGGACATGATGTTTCCTTCTGGGGCCTGCGGCCCCGGTTCAATTACCCAGAAACATCATGTCCCTTTTTTGCAGAACTTTGGAAGCATAACCCCTGGCCTTCTGGCTGGTCATGGCGGTGCTGGGCTATGCCTATGTCGCCGCCGTGCTGACGGACCGGGCCAACCCCCTCGCCTCGCCGCCGGGCAACGCCTATGAGCTCCCCAAACTGCTCGCGGCGGCCACGGTCATGTGGCTTGTCGGCGCGCGGAAGACGCTGAGGCCCTTCGCCGCGCCGTGGGGGCGGACGGCGCTGTGGAACGGCCTGCTCTGGGCCGTGCCGTTCTTCATCGCCCTGCACTACGAGTATCTCGGGGGGCTGGTCGGCTCCAACTTCAGCCTGACGCCGCACCATCTCGCGCGGATGAGCCCCCACGACTGGACCGTGTTCGCCGCCGGGGCCGCGCTCATCCTGTCGCTGGTCGGCTACCACGGCCGGCTGGCGTGGCGCGCACGCATCCTCGGGCGCTGGGTGGGGGCGCTGGCCGTCGTGATCGCGGTGATCGCCCTGGTCACCTTCGTCCGCCGCGAGACCCACACCCTGCACATCCACCACTTCTTCTTCTTCGGCATGCTGGTGCCGTGGTTCCGCTTCCCGAACCCCCTGTGCGCCCTGTGCCAGGGGGCGTTTGCGGGGATTGCCGTCGAGGGGGTCTCCCGGTGGGGCATGGACCCCACATGGTACCCGATCCCGTAGGCCGGGGGCGCGGAAGACGGGAGAGGGTGCGGGCCGGGGGAAGAGGGTCAGCCGCCAGAGCTTTTCAACCTTGACGCGCTCTGGAGCCGCCGGGGCTTCCCCTTTTGACCGCCGCCGCCCCCGCACACGGTTTCGGGGTGTTCGCCCGCAATCTGCAGCAGCCGAAGGCTGGCGTTGCCCGGCGTGCGCAGCCCCTGTTCCCATCCCTGCACGGTCTTCTCGGAGACATTCAGCGTGGCGGCAAAGAGGCTCTGGGACATGTTGAGGCGTTTCCGCAGACGGATCACCTCCTCCGGCCCCATCGCAGGGGGGGGATCGGGCACGCGCGTGGTGACAAGTATCTTCTTTTCGCCTCTGGAATAGGCGACGCTTTCCTCCAACCCCGCCATGATCATGTCAAACACGCCGGGGGAATCCGTCTTCTTCTTCATGTGCCGCGTCCTTTCCAGGCCAGCGCCTCCCGGCGCGCCTGCTCCGCCATCTGTTTCAACGCACGCTTCTGAGGCTCCGTCAGGTCGTCCTGGCAGTCCTTTCCATATATTGCCAGCAGGTCTATGCGGTCCGCTTCGGGAATATGCAGATAGATCACGCGAAATCCCCCGCGCTTCCCCTTGCCGCGTTGGGATGCCTCAACACGCGCCTTGCGCAGCCCTCCACATCCCGGCATGACCATCCCCTTCTCCGGATCCCTTGCAAGATCGGTCTGAAAAGCGCGGAATGTGTCGTCATCCAGCAGCTGCCGAACCTGTTGTGTGAACACCGATGCCTCAACGAAGACCATCTCCATCCCTCCTACATGGTAGGATACCACAACGCCTTTCTCCAAGGCAAGCGCGGGGGCTGAGCCTAATCTCCGAATACGAAGTCGCGCGAGTCCGAGACCCTCCGAGAACGAAATCGCTTCAGCCGCAAGAGCCTCTGGCCGCGCTGATTTGCGCGGTTATAACGGTTTCCGGCCCCCTCAGGCGGGGACTCTGCCCATGAGGCCATGGATACGAGAATGGCCGTGGCGTTCGCCCCTCTACTACCCCGGAGAGGTGTGGGACGCGCTCCAGCACCATCTAACGGCCAGCATCCCCTTGGGATGCGGAGTCCCTTTTTGGGCAGAACAGGCGGTAGATGTCGACCAGTGGCGGGAGGACTATGGAGCCGATGACAAGCAGCGTCGCAAGCGGCAGAACAATGGCAAACCATGGAAGGGCGATTACTATCCCCAAAAACAGGAGTACCGGCACGTCAAGCCACAGGCCAATATAGGCCAGCGGAACGCCCGCAGCGGTCAGCGACCAGAAGAGCGTTCTGTGTCGACGGTACCATCCCATTGGGAATCGCCCCTTCCTTTCCGTCCTCAGCCCTTTTTCCAGAAACGGAGGCGGCGGAGCAGGCGGGCGAGGGCACCCTCTTTCTTCTCCGGCGGCGGACCGCCCGCGGGAATCGGGCCGGCGGCCTGGGCGTCCCTGTAGACGGCGAGGAGTGCCTCGCGGAACTCGCGGGCGTCGGCGTAGCGCTCGTTGGGGTCGCGGGCGATGGCCTTGGCGACGAAGAGGTCGGCGCTGGGGGGAAGGCCGGGGATGACCTCGGTGATCTTCTGCCCGGGGAGGGGCGAGCGCCCGGTGAGGAGCTCGAAGAACATGACGCCCATCGAGAAGAGGTCGGCGCGGTGGTCCACGGCGGCGGCGTCGCGCTCCTGCTCGGGGGCCATGTAGCGCAGCTTGCCGAGGTTGGTGCCGACCACCGTGAGGCCGACGTACTGGTCGTCGATCTTGGCGAGGCCGAAGTCGAGCAGGCGGATGGTGCCGTCGCGCAGGACCATGATGTTCTCGGGCGACAGGTCGCGGTGGATGGTGATGCGGTGGGCGTGCTCGAGGGCCTCGGCCACCAGGCACAGCACGCGCACCGTGGAGCCGAGGTCCAGCGCGCGCCGCTGCTGGAGCCACGCGCGCAGGCTCTTCCCCTCGATGTACTCCATCGTGTAGAAGAGCGTGTTCTCCCACTTCTGCGCGTCGAAGATCTTCACGATGCCCGGGTGGTTGAGCTGGCGGGCCAGGCGCACCTCGCGGCCGAAGCGCGCGATGGCGTGGCGGCTCTGGCTGTACTTGGCGTGCAGGGTTTTCAGGGCGACGTCGCGGTCGGCCTGGAGGTCGTGGGCGAGAAACACCTCCCCCATGCCGCCCTTGCCGATGAGGCCCCGGATTTCGTAGCGCCCCGCGACGACGCTGCCCACCATGATCTTCTGTACCGCCTGTTCGTCCGTCATCCGCTGTCCCCGGGATTCGCGCGCGGGCCCGCAATCGGGAACGTTTCCCAATAGCCGCCCGTGACCGCTCTTCCCCTCACGTCACCCGCATCTTGCAGAATCATATCACAAAACGCGGCGGATTTCCGCCGACGCAAGCACCCGGTCTTCCGTGTCGTAGAACACGGCCCACTGTCCGGGGGTGACGGCCCGCTGGGGCTCCGCCAGGTCCACCCGCGCGCCCAGCCGGGTGGGCGTGATCCGGCCGGGGCCGGGCCGGTGGCGCGACCGGAGCTGGACGAGGGCGTCGAAGGGTGCCTCCGACGGGGCGGCGCCGCCCCAGTGGAGGGGTCCGGTCTCGAAGGCGGCGCGGAAGGTCTCCTCCACGGGGCCGACGACGAGGGTGTTGGTCCCGGGGCGCAGCTCCAGCACGTAGAGCGGGCGGGCGGCGCCGATGCCCAGGCCCCTGCGCTGGCCGACGGTGTGGCGGAGGAGTCCGCGGTGCGTGCCGATGCGCCGGCCCGCGCTGTCCACGACCGGCCCGGGCGCGGCGGGGGCGGTGCGGCGCTCGATGAATCCCGCGTGGTCGTTGTCGGGGACAAAGCACAGCTCCTGGCTCTCGCGCTTGCCGCCGCTGCGGGCGTCCACCTGTCCGGCGAGGGCGCGGGCCGCCGCCTTGTCAAGGCTGCCCAGGGGGAAGCAGGCGCGGCGGAGCTGGGGCTGCGTGAGGGGCGCGAGGACGTAGGACTGGTCCTTGGCGCGGTGGGCGGCGCGGCGCAGGCAGAGACGGCCGCCGAGGGGTTCGAGGCGGACATAGTGGCCCATGGCCACATGGGAGCAGCCCAGGGCGTCGGCGCGGGCGTAAAGGGCGCCGAACTTGATCATGCGGTTGCAGCGCAGGCAGGGGTTGGGCGTGCGGCCCGCGCGGTAGGCGGCGGTGAAGGGGGCGATGATGTCGCGGTCGAAGCGCTCCACGGCGTGGAAGACCTCGTGGGGGATGCCGAGGCGGCCGCAGACGCGGCGGGCGTCGGCCGCGGCCTCCAGCCCGCAGCAGGGCTCAAAGACGGGCCTGCCCTCCGGCTCGGGCACGAGGCGCAGCGTGACCCCCACGCAGTCATAGCCCAGGGCGCGCAGGAGGACGGCGGCCGCCGCGCTGTCCACCCCGCCGCTCATGGCCACCAGCACCCGGCTTCCGGGCGGCGGCAGGCGCAGGGCGCGCGCGGCGTCCAGCA
>JAKPUV010000362.1 GCA_029554925.1 Candidatus Hydrogenedentota bacterium
GATGTCGGGCACCTCCTGCGACGGGGTGAGCGCGGCGCTGGTGCGCATCAAGGGGAGCGGTCCGGGGCTGGCGATCAAGATGCTGGCGCACCAGACCTTTGCCTATGAGCCGGAGCTGCGGACGCGGCTGCCGGGGGAGCACCTTTCGGCCAAGGAGATCTGCCTGCTCAATTTTGAGCTCGGCGAGCGGATGGCCGAGGCGGCGGGCACGATGATGGACATCGCCGCGGACGAGCAGGTGCAGGTGGACTTTGTGGCGATCCACGGGCACACGGCAGCGCACTACCCCCCGGGATCCGCCGGGGACCACTACGGCACGCTCCAGATCGGGGAGCCCGCCGTGATCGCCCACCGGTGCGGACTGCCGGTGGTGTCCGACTTCCGCGTGCGCGACATGGCGGCGGGCGGGCAGGGCGCCCCGCTGGTGCCCTACGCCGACTGGCTCCTTTTCCGGCGCGAGGACCGGACGATGGTCTGCCTGAACATCGGCGGCATCTCAAACCTGACGGTGGTGACCCCGGAGTTCAAGGACATCATCGCTTTCGACACCGGCCCGGGCAACATGATCATTGACGGGGCGGTGCGGCTGCTGTCGCGCGGGACGCGCATGTACGACGAGAACGGCGAGGCGGCGCAGCGGGGCAAGGTGGTGGACGAGTTTCTGGAGTACCTGCTCAGCGACGCCTACTTTACAAAGGAGCCGCCCAAGAGCACGGGGCGCGAGCGGTTCGGCGTGGACGTGTACCTGCGCGACGCGCTGGCCAACCGGCGCGACCACTCCTACGAGGACCTGGTGGCGACGGTGACGGAGGCGGTGGTGCAGAGCATCACGGACGCGGTCAAGCGCTTCGTCATGCCCAAGCACGAGGTCTCCCACATGATCGTCGGGGGCGGCGGGGCGATGAACAACGCCATCATGCTCGGCCTGCGCAAGGCGATGCCGGAGATCAAGATTTTTGTGAGCGACCGCATCGGCATCTCCTACGACGCCCGCGAGCCCATCGCCTTTGCTATACTTGGGAACGAGACGCTTTGCGGCACCCCCGCAAACGTCCCCCAGGCCACCGGGGCGAAAGAGCGGGTCTTGCTGGGAAAGATCACGCCGGTCTGATCCCCGGACAGACGAGGACTAGCGATGATCAG
The DNA here is from genome assembly GCA_029554925.1 of Candidatus Hydrogenedentota bacterium. Taxonomy (GTDB): domain Bacteria; phylum Hydrogenedentota; class Hydrogenedentia; order Hydrogenedentales; family CAITNO01; genus JAAYBR01. The sequence goes on from JAKPUV010000362.1 coordinate 1,144, forward strand.
CCCCGAGTTGCTTGAGATTCTGGTGTGCCCCGAGGACCACTCCCCCGTGACCCTTGCGGACGCGACGCTGGTCGGCAAGGTGAACGAGGCCATTGCCGTCGGGAACATGGTCAACCGGGCCGGGGAAACCGTCATTGAGCCGGTGGAGGGCGGACTGGTCCGCGGGGACCGCGCCTGGATGTACCCCGTGCGCGACGGAATCCCGGTGATGCTGGTGGACGAGGCGTTTCCGCTGAAGGGGCTCCTTCCCTGACCCGGTCCCGCCGGCCCCGCAGTTCCCTTTCACGCCATCAACCCCAACAGGAGAGACAGGCATGCGCATTTGCATGGCAGGCGCCTGCGGCCGCATGGGCCGCCGGATTCTGGAATTTGCCGCGGAGGCGGGCGACATCGAGATCGCGGGGGCCTTTGACCTGCCGCAGAACGCGGGCGCCGAGATCACGGCGGGCCTCGAGTGCGGCCGTCCGCAAAAGGTGGTGGTCGGCGGCGACGCCGCCGCGGAGATCGCCCGCGCGCAGGCCATGATTGACTTCACCCTGGCGTCCGCGTGCCTGGGCAATGTCCGGCTGGCGGCGGCGGCCGGCGTGGCCGCGGTCGTGGGCACCACGGGCCTCGACGCGGCGCAGCAGGCGGAACTGCGCGCGGTGTCGGCGGACATTCCCGTGGTCTACGCGCCCAACATGAGCGTCGGCGTCAACCTGCTGTTCAAGGTCGTGGGCGAGGTGGCCCGCATTCTGGGCCCGTCCTACGACGTGGAGATTGTGGAGGTCCACCACAACCAGAAGAAGGACAGCCCCAGCGGGACGGCGGTCCGGCTGGCCGAGCGGGTGGCCGAGGCCCTCGGGCTCGACTACGCAAAGGACACGGTCCACGGGCGCGAGGGGATGGTGGGCGCGCGGCCTTCGGGCCAGATCGGCATGCACGCCGTGCGCGGGGGGGATGTGGTCGGCGAGCACACTGTCTCGTTCATCAGCCGGGGCGAGCGGGTGGAGCTGACGCACAAGGCGCACAGCCGGGACAATTTCGCGCGGGGCGCGCTGGTGGCGGCGCGGTTCGCGGCGGAGGCGGCCCCCGGCCTCTACGACATGCAGGATGTGCTCGGCCTGAAGTGACGCCGCGCTACTCCGCGGCGGCGGGGCCCACCGTGATCTCCCTGCCCACGGCGCGGCGCACCTCCAGCGCGGCGTCCCCCGCGGGCGTGCGGTGGACGTGGTCCGCCAGGGCCGCCATGGGGCCGCCGTATTCCAGCGCAATCCTGCCCAGCGACGGCGCGTCCAGCAGGGTCTCCGCCCCGGAGACCCCCGGCGCGGCGCGCAGCGCCTCGGCAACGGCGGCGGTGAACCCCGCGGCCCCGTCCGGCTCCACCGTCACGATCACGCGGTCGCGGTTCTGCCGCGCCAGCATGGCCAGCGTCACCGAGACGGCCGTGTCGCCCACGAGCCGCGCCGCGGCGTCGCTGAGCACTTGGCTGCCCGCGGCGGCGGCGTCGAGCCCCTGCACCACGCCCTCGGAGGTGAACACGTCGCACATTTTGCCGTCGGTGCCCGAGAAGACCCGCAGCAGCACTGTGCCGCGGTGGCGGAAGACGTTGGACCCGTCGGTGGTGGGCTCGCGGGTGACGGAGGCCTCGCCCAGCAGCAGGACATCGTGCAGGTTCTCGCGGGCGAAGCGGGCGCCGGTCTCCAGGCCGCCCGCGGCCACGGCGGCCAGCTCCTCCGGCGTGCGGGGCGGTTGCAGGGCCTCAGCGCCTTTCACGGTGAAATTGAACTTCTCCAGCCCCTCGCGGAGGGCGGCCGCCGCGGGGCCGTTCTCCGTGACGGCGGGCCGGCCGGCCTCCGGGGTCTCCACGACCACCACCAGGATGGTGGGGCGGTGGGGGAGCCGGGGGAGCATGACCGCGGCGATGTCCTGCCGCAGGGGCTTTTCCGCGAGGTGCGCGTCAATCTCCACATGGGTGAGGCCGTCGGGGGTCGTGTCGCAGCGCAGGACATCGTGCCGGGGAACATAGGCGGACGCCTGCCGGAGCATCATGCGGAAGGGCGCGAGGTCCTCCGTGTTGGCCATGGTCTTCACGGCCTCGGTGAGGGCCTGCTGCTGGGCGTCCTCCACGGCGAGCCGGCGGGCCGCGGTCCCCGTGCCCCGGGCCGACCCGGTCATGCGCACGGTAAAGGAGTCCTCCTCCGCCGCGGGGCAGGGGAGGGCGGCAAGCGCCGCGAGGAACAGCACGGCCCGGACCGCGCCGCGCGCGGGTCCGGGCCAAAGCCTTTCGGTGGGGGCCATCGCGGGGGTCAGTCCCGCCCGCGGGCGATGATCAGGATACGCAGAAGGTTGAGCACGGCGGCGGCCGCGGCGGCGACGTAGGTCATGGCCGCCGCGCCGAGCACCTTCCTGACGCCGCGCATCTCGTCGTCCGTGAGGTAGCCGCCCGCGGACAGGGCTTTCACCGCGCGGCGGCTCGCGTCAAACTCCACGGGGAGGGTGACGATGGTGAAGGCCACGGCGGCGCTGAAGAGGTAGATGCCCAGCTGCAGGAGGAACCCGAAGCCGTTGCCGCCGAAGATGAGCCCGGCGAAGATCAGCGGGAACGCGAGGGTGGACCCGATGCTGGAAACGGGGTACATGAAATGGCGCAGCTTCATGGGCGCGTAGCCCTGCGCGTCCTGGATGGCGTGGCCCACCTCGTGCGCGGCGATGCCCAGCGCGGCGATGGAGCGGCCCCCGCCCACTTCCTGCGAGAGGTTGACCCGCTTCACCGCGGGGTCGTAGTGGTCCGTCATCTCCCCCGGCACGAGGCCCAGGGACACGTTGCGCACGCCCGCGTTCTCCAGGATGACGGCGGCCACGTCGGCCCCGGTCATCCCCGAGCGCGTCGTGATCTGCGAGTACTTCCCGTAGGCGTGCTTTACCCGCGCCTGCGCCCAGAGGGCGAAGACCATCGCGGGGATCATCAGCAGGTCCGCCGGATGGAACATGTAAAACATCTTAGTCTCCTTGTTTTCCTTCGGGCGCCCCGGCAGCCGCGTCCCGCGCCGGGCGCAGCATGCTGCACAGCCCGTTGAGCGCCGCGCCTTCTTCCATCACCAGAACGCCCGCCCGCACGTCGCCGTTGACAACGCACCCGGTCGCGAGGCGCAGCCGGCCGGCCGCGGACACGCACCCGGTGACGCAGCCCGCAATGTCCACGTCGCCGCCCGCGTGGATGTCCGCGTTGATCCGTCCCGGCGCGCCCACGGAAAGGTTTCCCGAGCACTTCACCGGACCTTCCACCGTGCCGTCCACCTGGCAGGACCCGGCGGAGACGGACCCTGTGACCGACGCGGGTTTGAACAGCGTCAGGTGGGCTTTCAGCGTGACGTCTCCTTCAACTCTTCCCGCGATGTCCGCGTCGCCCGACGAGTCCAGCGAACCGCTGACCACCGCCTCAGCCGGAATAACCATCTTTCCGTGCGCGGCATTCCGGCTTCTGCGTCCGCCCGGCTCCGCGGGACGCTGGGGCGCCTCCGGAGGGGGCGTCCGCAGCGGCGCCGCCGCGCGGGAGCCGCCCCGGCCCTCCTGGACCGCGCTGTCAAACCAGCCCGAAATCCTGCCGAGGAGGCCCGGCTTTGCCTCGGGACCGTTGCCGCCGTTTCCCGGTGCCGGGAGGTTCTGGTTGTCGCTGGACATGGATTCAGCCCTCACTGCCGTGTGCCGCCCCGCGTGCCCGCCGCATGGGGAGTCCCCGCGCGGGCCGCAGCGGCGTCTTCGCCGTCAAGTGTAGCCATTCCGGCAAGGCGTTATCAAAAGCCCCGGCGGGGGGCGCCGGAATGGAACGATTCCCGGCGGGTGTTGCATAAAAAGGAGACGAGTGAACCCAAAAGGAGAGAAGCCATGAGTGAAAAATTTAAAGCAGGTGTCGGCGTCCTTGTTTGCGCCCTCGCGGGCGGGGCGGTTCTCGCGGGCGTCTTGCAGGGGAGGGTGGCGCTGGCGGCCGTGGAGATTGGCCAGGCCGTGCCCGCGTTTGAGCTGCCCGATGTGAACGGCAAGACCCGTAAGCTGTCCGACTTCGCGGGGAAGATCGTGGTGATCGAGTTCTGCTCGCTGGAGTGCCCCTTCTCCAGGGGTGCCGACCCGCATCTGTCGGCCCTGGCCCAGAAATACGCCCCGCAGGGGGTGGTGGTGGTCGGGGTGGACTCGCACAAGAGCACCACGCCGGAGCAGATCCGCAAGTACGCGCAGGAAAAGGGGAAGACCTATCCCATCCTGAAGGACGCGGAGAACAAGTACGCCGACCTTCTGGGGGCGAAGGTCACCCCCGAGGTGTTTGTCCTTGACAAGGAGGGCAAGCTGGCCTACCACGGCGCCTTTGACGACCGCAAGGCCCCGGAGGAGAAGGGGGAAACCCCATATGTTGAAAACGCCGTCAAGGCGCTGCTTGAGGGGAAACTCGTGGACCCCGCCACGGTGAAGGCATGGGGCTGCGGTATCAAGCGTGTGGAGAAGCAGTGAAGACGGTGGAAGAGAAGTTGCAGGACGTGCGGCGCGGAGCCCTTCCCCGGGTTCCGCGCCCCGCGTTTCTTCTCGTTCTTCTCGGGTTTCTGTGCGCGTGCGGCGGGCAGCCCCCCCCGGCCCCCGCCCCGGAGTCCGGACACGCTTCCCAGAGGGCGGTTTCCCTGATTTCGGCGGGGGGAATCGGGCAGTGGATCAAAGACAACCGGGGAAAGGCCGTTTTTGTGAACCTGTGGGCCACCTGGTGTCCGCCCTGCGTGGCCGAGATGCCGCAGTTGAACGCCTTTCACAAGAGCATGGACCCGGGCAGGGTTTCGTTGCTTGCCGTTTCCGTGGACGACCCTTCCCGGATGGAGTCCACGGTGGCCCCGTTTGTGAAGAAGCACGGACTGGGATTTCCGGTCAGGGTGCTGGACAGCACCTCTCCCGATGAATTGGGGGCCGCACTGGGCATTGAGTTTTCGGGGGCCGTGCCCGTCACGGTGCTGTTCTCTCCGGCGGGGGAGCTGGTGCGGACCTGGGAGGGTGAAGTGACCTCGGAGACACTTCACGCCGCATTGGCGGGCGTGAAATACTGATTTTAGCGGTATTCTCATCTGATTTCTCGCCGCAAGAAGGGGCCCTTCCGAAATTAACCCTTGACATGGCCCCCCGTTTGAAGTAATCTATTTACAAATCCGCCGTTTGTGCGGTTTTCAAAAGGACAGCGGAAAAGAACTCTGGAGGGTCTTCTCGTGAGACATGTGGCAATGCTTACCCGGACAAGGGCTGTGCCCAAGGCTACGGCGTTGGAGGACACCATCTGCGCCGTGAGCGCGGTGCTCAGCGCGCTGCTCGGCTTTTTCGGCGGCAGCTCGCCTGTGCTGTTGTTTGTCGAGGACAAGTGCGCGATTCCGACGCCGGGCACCAACACGGGGTCGGGCAGTTGACGGATTAGGTCTTGGACGGAGTCCCTCGCCCGCTCTTTCCGGAGCGGGGGCCGGTGCCGTTTTGCTGGCAAAGGGGGGCAAATGGGTGTAAGATTTAGTCTGTGAGGCCGGAGGTGGTCCCCGGGATGGGCCGCCGTGCCGCGCGGGCTGGAAACTCAAGGTGAGCGTATGGAAATCTCAACGGCGAGTCGTAAGGTTCTGACCGCGTGCGTGACCCTCGTTGTGCTTGCGGGGGTGACCGGATGTGACCTGATCAGTCCCGTCTACATCCCCGACAAGGCGCTGTCCAAGGTGGTCCGCGCCGCGGTGGGCAAGCCGCTGGGGGTGGTGACCCGGGCGGACATGGCGAAGATCAAGGAGATTCAGGCGGCGGGGATGGGCATTGTGGACCTGCAGGGCCTCCAGTACTGCGAGTCGCTTTCGGTGCTCAATCTCGGCGGCAACGCGGTGGTGAGCCTGGCCCCGCTGGCGGGGTTGCGGAACCTCTCGCGGGTGAACCTGAGCGAGAACCAGCTGGGCAGCATTGAGGCGGTGTCCGGGTGGTTCTATCTGGAGGAGCTTCAGCTCTACGGGGAGAAGAACCTGATCTGGGACTGGCGGCCGCTGCTTGCGAACGTGCAGGCGGGCGGGCTGGGGGCCGGCAACATTCTGGTGCTGCCCACGGCCACCACGCTTGACGCCAACGGCAACCCCCTTCCCGGATACGCCGAGGCGCAGGAAGTCCTCATTGAGCAGGACGTGAGGGTCACCTACGGCGCGCCGGGCGAAACAACGGGCGAGACCACGGACGAAACGCAAACGCAGTCCTGACGGCGGCCGGAGGATTTCCGGCGCGCCCCGGGGACGGGTCGTTGCAAGCGGCGGACGCCGGCGGACGGCGTCAACTTGTAAGGTGTAGCACAATGAGCATGGCCATGCCTCGGTGGTGCGCGGTTGTCTGTGTGGGGGCCGCGCTGTTGGCGCTCGGGGGGTGCAACAACACAGTGGACCTCAAGGTCGAACCGGGGGCGCTCGCCTTTGGTACCGACCGGTCCGAGGTTTTCTTCACCCTGCTGAACGACGGCGTTTTTGCCGCGGAGTGGACGCTGGAGGAGGTGGTCCGCGAAAGCGAGGACGCCGCCTGGCAGCCCGCCGACGTGGCGTGGTTCGCGGCCGACACCGCGGGCGGACGGCTGCGGCGGGAGGAGACTGCGCGCGTCACCCTGACGGCGAACCGGTCGCTTGTGAGCGCCGGCACGTACACCAACACGGGCGTGCGCATCACCTCCGGCAAGTTTGTCCAGGTGCTCCCGGTGTCCATCGTCATCGAGTCCACGCTGCGCGTGCTGCCCGCCCGCGTGGCGCTGCCCCCGGGCGGTTCCGGGGCCCGTTTCACCGTATTCAACACCGGCAACCAGCGGCTGTCGTGGTCCCTGCGGTATCTCGGCACGGGCACAGAACCCGACGACGCCGTGGCGCTGCCCTCGGACATCACCGCAACCCCTGTCGGCGGCGACGTCAGCGCGGGTGAATTTGCCCAGGTCGAGGTGGTCTGGACAACGGCCCGCACCGATTTCAACCTGCTGGTGGACTCGTCAGGCGGCCAGGCCCTGGTGCGGATTGTGTTCGGCGAGCCCCTGCCGGGGCTTGAGGTCACCCCGCAGATCCTGACGCTATTCTATTCGCCGGGCGGCGAGGGGGCGCAGCCCGTCTCCAAACTGAACATCGAGAACACGGGCACCGTCTCCCGCAGCTGGACCATTTCCGTGGTGGACGTGCTGAACCCCGCCTCGGCCCCGGCCATCTCCGCCACGCCGAACCAGGGAGCCACCCTCCCCGGAGAGACCACGGAGATCACGGTGCGGGTAGAGGATCCCGAGCTGATTCTCACGGGTTCGGGCAATTATGAGATTCAAATCCGGTCGGGTGAGGAGGGCTTCCTCGCCGTGCCGCTGGTGCTGGAGATCGTGTCGCTTCCCGAGGTCGCCATTTCGGAGCCGCCCAATCCCGAGTCGGGCCGGCCCGAGGTGACCCCCATGGACGTGCTCGACCTCGGCCGGGACAAGGTGGTGGGCGAGTTCTGGGTCGCCAATATCGGGCCCATCGGCTCCGACCTCTTCTTCAAGGTCGTCTCCGACGACGACGGTTCCGCGGCGCCGCTGATCACGAGCATTGCCCCGCGCCAGGGCGACACCAACCAGCGTCCGGGAACAGATTTCTTCCGGGACACCTCCTCGAACACCCTCATTGACGGCACGCCGGTCTATGTGACGGTGGACCGGTCCGTTATGACCGCGGACGTGGAGTACCGCACCATCACCGTGGAGGCCTGGAACCAGGACTACACCCAGCGCCTGGACGCGGTGGAGCCCTACGAGCTTTCGGTGCGCGTGGAGCGGCCCCCGCTCACGGTGGAGGGCGCCACCAACCGGAGCCGCCCGCCCTACCTGAACCGGTTTGTGTTCCTTCTGCGCGACACCACCAGCAAGGTCATCCCCACGCGCTCCGCGGAGGATCTGGCACGCCTCACCTTCGACGTCGCCGAGGACGGTGTCTACATTGACTGGAACGAGGCGACCCGCAGCATCACGGGTCCGGAGACCCTGCGGACCAACATGGTCCTCTTGCTGGACTACTCGGGCAGCATGTATTACGCGGGCACGGACGACCCGGTCAGGCCGCTGGCGCCGGGCGAGGCGATCGAGCAGGTTAAGACGGCGGCCCTCCGGTTCATTGACGACCTGCCCCCCGGCGTGCGCCTGGCCATCATGTACCACAACGACCGCCAGCAGCAGGACCGCTTCATCTTCCCCTTCAGCACGGACAAGACGGCGCTGAAGAACGCCCTCTCCGCGTTCCGGCTCTCCCCGGCCATGCACGGCACCTCCACCGTGTGGGACGCCGTGGAGGAGGCCGTGCTCCGGGTGGCCCGGGAAGACCCCGCCGACGTGCTGTCGTTCGACGACGCCGATGTCCGCGCGGTGGTGTTCCTCACCGACGGGCGTGACAACTCCTCCCTCGCGCAGGGTTCTGCCGTGTCCACCCTCGCGCAGGACCTGCGCGTACGCCTCTACCCAGTGTCCTATGCCCCGGGATCCCCCGTGGAGACCGCGGAAATGATCACGGCGGCCGTGGACACCGGCGGCCACTATTACGGCGGCGGCAACGTTCAGGCCCTCAACAAGCTCCTCGGCAACCAGCGCTCCCTGACGCTGGACCCCGCGGAGAGCGCCTCGCCGGACCAGGCGGTCTTCCTCGTGTCAAACACGGGGGCCGCCAACCTCACCTGGAGCGTCGCCCAGGCGGAAACGAAGCCCTGGATCGTGTCGCTGACGCCCCAGGGGGGCATCGTGCCCCCCGGCGGGAGCACGCGCGTGACCGTGACGGTGGATCCCGCCCTCGCGGGCGCCCCCCCGCTCAACAGCGTGCGCGGCGTGCTTAATGTGGACAGCACCGACGGTTCGGCGCAGGTGGAGGTGCTGATGACGCTGACGGCGGACAATTCAACGCTGGAGAGCCTCGCGGCGACGCTGCTCGACGAGCCGGGCACCATTCTGGGCGAACTGAGGAACCAGGTGGTCCTGTCCTTTGTCACCCCGCGCCAGGCGCCGGGCACCTACACCATCCGCGTGAAATATGAGCAGTCCAACGGCGAGACCATCACCGGTTTCTTCGAGAAGGACGGGGTGTTCACCTCCGGCGACGTGCGCGCGGGCCAGCTTTCCCTGACCTCCGCCGGCATCCTGGAAGACCCCGACGCGCCCGACCTTGCCACCGCCGTGCGGGCGGAGGCCTACCTGCGGGCCGACTATGTGCCGCGCGGGGTCAGCCAGTTCCGGGTCCGGTTCATTCCGTCGTTCCCGCCGGACGCCCCGCCCGCCGCGCTGGCGGCGTATGCGGCCACGGCCGTACTGGACGCCGAACTCGCGCCCGGCGGCCTGCTGACGTCGGGCGACCAGACGTCCTCCTGGCGCCTGGTCCGCGAGCGGGACCAGATTTACACCCTGCTGACAGAGCAGGAGAACTTCCTGCCCTACGCCTCCTTCGGAAACCTGCTCCGCATCCGCATCACGGGGATCAAGGGGTATGTGGACGCCTGCGAGGCGGCCGGGGTCGAGCCGCGCATCCTTCTCGGCATGCGCGCGGAAAACCAGATCTATGTCCGCCCCGCCGGGCCGGGCCGCCCCAGCGAGAGCGTCTATTTCCTGTATCCGACGGGGCCCCTGTCGCCCAGCCGGCCGCTGGAGATTGCGCGCTACTCGGACACGGCGTCGCCGGCGCGGAACATGTTTGACCTGTTTGCGGCCTACCTTGACCCCGAGGCGCCCAGCGCCTGGGACATGGACGAGGACGGCCTGCCCGATTTCCAGGATCCGGCCATTGACACCGAGGGGCTTCCCGGACCGCTGGCCTTCCCGGCGCAGCTTGACCTGACGCTGGCCCCGGCGACGGTGAGTCTGGTGAACGGGCGGATGGACACCTTCAACTGGACCGCGGAGATCGTGCCGGCGGCCCCGGTGGCCGCGGTGCTGGCGGGCCGGTTCACCATCGACTTCACCGGCGCCGTGACGACGGTCGCGCCGGGCGGGTCCACCTCGTTCACCGTGGACGTGGACCGGTCGGGGCTGCCAAGCGGTCTCTATGAGGCCACGCTCTTCATTGGCACCGATGTCTTCCAGACGGAACAGGTCCGAGTCGTTTTCCGGGTATCCTGACAATAGACCGCCGGCGGCTCCGGCCGCGGGATAAGGACGCTGCATATGTTTAGAGCAACGCGTTGCATGATCATGGTGGGCTTGGCGGCGGCCGTCGCGGTGGGCGCCGGCTGCACGTGGCGCCCCGTGCTGAGCGTCACCCCCGTCACGGTGGCCCTGGGGAACGGGATCAGCGACGGCACCTTCCGCGTGGCCAACACAGGTGCCGGCGTCCTGCGGTGCACCATTTCCGAAGACCTTCCCTGGGTTGCCCTGCGCACGCCGGAGGGCGAGACGGTCTCCACCTATACCGCCTCGGTCCGCCAGGACGTTCTCGTGCTGCAGGTGGTCCTGGTCGAGGAGGGGATTCCCGAAACCGAAATCGAAGTGCGCGGCGAGGTGCGCGTCACCTCCAACGGCGGCGACGAGACCGTGATCGTGTCGGCGCGCCGGCAGACCGAGGCCGTGCTCAGCCTGACCCCCGAAACGCTTGATTTTGGACTGAATGAGATCGAACGGACCGTGACCGTGACCAACCGCGGGTCGGCCGGCCTGAACTGGACCCTGGGCATCCCCGCGGATCAGCCCTGGCTCGGGGCGTCGCCCGTTTCGGGAGCGCTGGCTTTCGGCGAGAGCGAGCAGGTGACCGTCCGGGTAAACCGGGGCAATCTGGCCGCCAGCGCGGAGCCGTACAGCGCCCCCCTTCAGTTTGTGTCCAACGGCGGAAACGCGCAGGTGACGGCGTTCATGCAGGTGCCCACCTTCTCCGTGTCCCCGCCGTCGCTCGATTTCGGGGCCCTCAGCCCGAACACCACGCGGACCCAGGGAATTGTCGTTCAAAACCGCAGTGCCGGGGCGATTCCCCTTGAGATCACCACGGTGACATCGGATGGCGGTGCCTGGCTCAGCGTGGGGGACGCCGCGCCGGTGCTTCCGGGGGCCGCGTCCCTCCAGGTGGCGGTGGCCGCCACCAGCACGGGGATGCAGCCGGGCACCTACACCGGCACGGTCCGTGTGTCCGCGCCCTCCCTAGACTTTGCGCTGGAAACAGCGGTCTCCCTGGTGGTTCAGGCGTTTCGCCTGGCGCCCGTCTCCGTGGACTTCGGCTCGATCACCGACCCGGCCACCCAGACGGTGACCATAGAGAATCTCGGCCAGACCCCGCTCGCGTTTTCGGCCTCGATTCCCCCGGTTGCCGCGGACTGGCTCGCGGTTGCCCCGGCCTCCGGCAGCCTTGCCGGCGCGGGCACGGTCACGCTGACCCTGACGGCCACCCCGGGCGCGGTGGGCCCCGGAAGCTACACCGCCCGGATGGCGGTGGATGTGGCGGGCGTGGTGACAGAGGTGTCCGCCGCCATGGCGCGCCCCAAGCCCGCGGAGTTGAAGGCCTCGCCGAGCGAGATCGACTTCGGGGTGTCCGGCAACGAGATTACCATGGGCATCTGGAACGAGGGCATCGGCACGATCACCTGGGGCATTGACACCACGGCCTTCCCGGCGTGGCTGACCCTGGTCCCGGTGGACGGCGGAGGCCAGGCGGGCGGCACCGTTTCCGGCGAGCTTACCGACACAGTGACCCTGCGGGTTGACCGCAGCCAGGCTCCGGCGGGGCAGGAGGTGTTTGAGCACACCTTCGCGGTGACCGCCGCGGGGGATTCGACGACCCCCGTCCAGGTGGTGGTGCGGGCGTCCGCTCCCAAGCTTCCCGAGTTCAACATCATCGCCGAGGGCGAGACAGGTGAAGGGATACAGTTCCTCCTTTTCGACATTGCGGAGACCACGCAGACCTTCATCGTCCAGAACACCGGCCAGGGGCGGCTCTCGTGGCGCGTGAGCGCAAACCAGACCCTGCCCCCCTGGATCACCTCCATATCGCCGCTGCAGGGAGACTTGGAGCCCGGGCGCCAGACGACGGTCACCGTCACGGTCAACCGCGAGGGACTCCCGCGGACGGGGGAGATATTCTCCCTGTTGCTGGAGTCCAACGACCCGTCCACCCCTCTTGCGCTGCTTGAAGTGCAGGTGCGGGTGCCCTACCGGATCACCATCGGCGTCAAGCCCGCCTCCATCGCCTTCGGCCGTTTCGCCAACACGGCGCTTTTGGAAGTGGCCAACCTGGGTGACCCCGGCGAGTACTTGAACTTCAAGATCGAGTCCACCCAGCCGGAGTGGCTGTTTGTGGACCCGGGCCTTGGCCGCAGCCTTGGCACCCCGGCGGGGGTGCCCAAGGACTGGCGTCCCATCAGCGTCGCCATTGACCGGTCCAAGATCCCCGGCACCGGCGGCGCCGCCAAGCTGATCGTCTCGGCCTCCGAAGTGCCCACCGACGCCATCCCCCCGGAGCCGGTCGAGGTGAACGTCTCCGTTGACCTGGCCCCGCTCACCATACAGGGCGCCGTGCCCACTCTGCGCTGCCCCTCCCTGATCCGGGCCAACTTCCTGCTGCGCGACGTTTCCTACAGCGTTTTCCCCTCGCTGCTGGACGACCCGTCTGACGCCCTCTTCCACTATGACCTCGCGAACGTCAAGGCGGAGGTGTTGGAGGAGGCCCAGCCCATAGACCTCGACGAGACGGAGGTGTACACCCGGAAGAACGAGGGGCTTCGTTTCACCGTGCTGATCATGCTCGACTTCTCGGGCAGCATGCGGGCGGCGGCGGAGAAACTGGTGGAGGACGGCGAGCTGCCGGAGGGCCTGGCCGACCCGCTCCACGAGCTCTACCGCCGGACCATCGGCCCCATGATCGCGGAGCTTCCCGGCCACTACCGAGTCGCCCTGGGGGTGTTCAGCGAGCGCGACCAGACCCAGCCGCTGCGCCTGATCTACGGCGCGGACCCCGCCAACCCGGATCTTGCCTTTGAGCCCTTCGTCAAGAACAAGGACGTGCTTCAGCACCGCCTTGACACGATCACTGTGGTGGACAACGGGGCCACGGCGCTGCTGCCTGCCATCACCTCGGCGGCGACCACCCTCTTCCTGCTCGACAACGACGAGGTCCTGATCCCCTTCGACGCCTCCGAAGAGTACCTGGCCATTGCGGTGACGGACGGCCGCCGCACGACGCCCCCCGGCGAGACGACCCCCGTCGGCGATTTCCTGGAGGGCACCCGCGTCCGGTTCATGCCTATCGGCTGGGGCACCGACGTGCAGGCCAACCCGCTCATTGAGCTGGCCACCAAGTCGGGCGGCCACTATTACGCCGCGGAGACCCGCCTCAACGAGCTCGGGGAAAAGCGGCCCACCTTCTCCGGCCTGCTGAAGCGGTGCGGGGTCGAGGCCGGATTCGAGGCCCAGTCCCTCCCCCGCGACCTCAAGTCGCATTTCTCCTTCGCCTACGTGTCCCTGAACGAGGCGGTCGCCATCCTGCTCAATGTCCGGGTGACGTCCTTCGACAAGATTCCGTTCGTCACGGGCGACTACTTTGTCGAGCAGGTTCCCACGGGCACCTACGCCAACGACGTGCGCCTCGGCCAGATCGGCATGAAGACCGAGGGCATCTCCGGCGGCTCCGCCGTGGTGCGGCTGTATGCCGACTACACGCCGCGCAACCTGTCCCGCCTGACGCTCAGGGTGTCGGCCGAGCTGCTCGACGGGACCCCCCTGCCGACGGCCTCCTATGCGGTCGTTCCCAGGTCGGCGGGCGGCCTTGTGGAGGACTGGACGCTTCAGGTGTCGGGGAGCGACTACACCTTCATCGCGCCCGCGGGCCGGTCGTTCCGCTACGGCGACTACGGCGAGCTGATGGACATCACGGTGAACTCGGCGGCGCCGTTCAAGGTGCGGCTTGCGGTGCTCGACCCGCTCATCGGCGGCTCGCAGGACGGCAAATACTTCACCTGCCCCGACACCATCACGGTGGGAGACACGCCCTTCCAGGGCACCTCGTTCCCGAGGCCCCGGCTGGCCTACACGCCTGCCCCCATTTTCACCAAACCGGACGTGGTGGATCTCGGCGAAGCGGGCGTGCAGACGGACGTGGACGTGTTCAACATTGGCGGGTCGCATCCGCCCACGGACGTGGCCCTGCACTGGGTGATCCGGCAGGGCGCGCTCACCTGGCCCGGCACGCAGACCGGACAATTCACCATAGACCCGGTTGATGAGGCGCTGATCCCCCCGGTGACCTCCACCGAGGCGCCCGGCCTGTGCGTCATCACGCCCGACCGGACGGCGGGCGAGCCGGGCCTGTACAGCGGCTCCTTCTACATGGACTTCGACTACGGCAGCCTGCCCTACTTCGGGAGCCTGGGCCCGTTCTACGTGCTCTACGAGGTTTCCCCGCCGAAGATGGAGATTGAGAACAAGGATCTCGACTTTGGCGATGCGATCACCGAGCTGCCCACCAAGGTGACCAACACCGGCCAGGGCCTGCTCGAGTGGTCCATTGACACCGCCGACCTGCCGGCTTGGGTGTCCGTGACCAGCGCCGGCTCCGTGCTGGGGCCGGGCGAGGAGGCCCCGTTCAACGTGCGGGTGGACCGCGGCGCGGTGGGGACGGGCACCTACGTGAAAAACATCCAGGTGCGCGGCAACACCGGGCTGGTGGACATGATCCATGTGAGAATGGTCAAAAACTGACGGGTCTTCGGACCCTTCCGCGAAACACAAAGCGGGCGTCCAACACCGGTTGGACGCCCGCTTCCGCTTCTTCCTGCTATTCCTTCCAGGCCCTTCCGCAGCCGCAGTCGCCCGCGGCGGCGGACTTGGCAACGTTCTTCAGGTGCTCCCACGAGAAGATGCCCGAACTGTGCCCGTCGCTCCAGGACAGGGCCACGGCGTAGTTTCCGAGGTACTGCACCTCCTCCGCGTGGATGTCCTCGGGGACGGAGTCGGGGTCCAGTTTCTGCTCCCGCGTGTACTCGTCGACACAGACGGCGCACTGGCACGAGGCCCGCAGCGCCCGGTTCGGGATGCGGTCCTCCGTGCCGTCCGGCCAAAGCACCGAGACAAACGCGAGGTCCGTCCGCACCTGGGGCTGCGGACCGCGGCCCGCGCGGCGCATGCCCACGGCCCGGTGGAGGTGTTCGGCCAGCGCCGCGAAGGCGGGGATGTCCGCCCCGGCATCGCGGGTGGCCGCGGTGTGCAGCCCCGGCAGGATGGGCAGGCGGGCCAGCGTGTCCAGCCCGAAGCGCTCCTTGAGCGCGCGCGTGCCGTCGCCGAAGGGGTGGTGCTCCTTCCCGCAGCCGTCGCAGGTGAAGGAGGCCATGTTCTCCACGATGCCCAGCACCGGCACGTCCACCCGCTCAAACATGAGGATGCCCCGGGCCACGTCCACGAGGGACAGCGCCTGGGGGGTGGTCACGATGAGGGCGCCGTCCAGGGCCACCCGCTGCGTCAGCGTGAGCTGGATGTCCCCCGTGCCCGGCGGCAGG
>JAKPUV010000365.1 GCA_029554925.1 Candidatus Hydrogenedentota bacterium
CGCGCCCGCGTGGAGCCCCTCGCGGGCGCCTCCGAGGCCAACCGCGCGCTGTTCACCGAGGCCGAGCGCCGCCGGGGCCTGCTGGAGGCGGCGGGGTCCGGCGCCGCCGCGTCCGACGCCGAGGAGGTGCTGCGGTGCTACCTCGCCCTGGCTCTCAGCCGCGCCGACATGGTGTTTGTGCCCGGGGGGGCCGTCACGGTCGGCGGGGTGTCCGTCGCGGTGCCGGGTTTCCTCATGGACACGACGGAGGTCACCATGGGGCGGTACGCGAAGTTCGCCGCCGAAATCCCCGGCGGGTGGCGCGTGCCCGCCGAGGTGCGCGACATGATGCAGACCTACCCCGACTACCCCATGACCTGGGTCTCTCTTTTCGACGCCCAGGCCTGCGCCGCGCACCTGGGCAAGACCCTGCCCACCCGCGCCCAATGGGCGCTGGCGGCGCACGGCGGCAAGGACACCTCGGACATGTACCCCTGGGGCGGCGACTGGCAGGCCGGCGGGTGCAACTGCCAGACCCAGAAGCTCGCGCCCGTCGCCACCTTCGAGCGGGACCGGTCCTGGTGCGGCGCGGCCGACCTCGCGGGGAACGTCAGCGAGTGGACGGTCACCCCCGCCGACCCGGCCGCCGCCGGGCGCCTTCCCGACTTCGGCGACCTGATGCTGGTGTGCGGCGGCAACTTCGCCGACGCCCCCGCGCCCCTGCGCGCGGACCGGCCGGCGGCCTACGAGACCCGCGCGGCGGCCGTCGGCTTCCGCTGCGTCCTGGAGATCGGCGTCACCGCCGCCGACGTCGCCGAGGTGCTCCGCCGCCTCGGCTGAGGCCCGCGGAATGGAAGGCGGCGGGAAGGGGGGAATATAATGGCCTGAGCGGGCCCGCCGTCTTTCCGCGCGCGGCCTTTGGGAGACTGCCCCATGACGTGGGAAGGGTATTTTTGTCTGGCCACCGTGGCGGTGGTGTTTGCCGGTCTGGCGTCGAACCGCGCGCCGGACGCCCTGCTGATGGGCGCGGTGGTGCTGACGATGCTTGCGGGGATCGTGACGCCGGAGGAGGCGTTTTCGGGGTTTGCGAACCCGGAGATGCTGACGGTGGCGGCGCTGTTCGTGGTGGCGGCGGGGCTTCGGGAGACGGGGGCGCTGGAGATTCTGGGACGGTGGGTGTTCGGGCGGACGCGCACGGAGCGGGGGGCGCTGGTGCGCATGTCCCTGTGGGTGACGGGGCTGTCGGCGTTCCTGAACAACACGCCGATCGTGGC
>JAKPUV010000372.1 GCA_029554925.1 Candidatus Hydrogenedentota bacterium
ATCTCGATCAGCGTGCCGCAGAGATTGCGCACCATCTTGTAGAGGAAGCCGTCGCCGTGGAACTCGATGCGCATGAGATTCGGGGCGTCCGCCGGTCCGCACCATCCGCCAGCCCGCAGCTCCGCCGAGTAGAGGGTGCGGACGGTGCTCTTCATCTGGTTGCCCGTGCTTTGGAACCCCGCGAAATCGCGCGTGCCGGGAAGTTCCGCGAGGCCCTCCCGGATCTTGTCCAGGTCCACGCGGTAGGGCACGTGCCAGGCGCAGCGCGCGGAGAAGGGGTCGGGGTCGCGGCTGAAGTCGAAGGCGTAGGCGTAGCGTTTTGACTTGGCCGAGAAGCGCGCGTTGAATCCGGGCGGCGCGGGCTCCACGCTTTCAATGCGGATGCGCGGGGCGAGCATGCGCGAGACAGCCCGGCGCAGCCGGACCGGCGGCGGCCCCGGCCATTCGCAGGAGAAGACCTGTCCGAGGGCGTGCACGCCCGCGTCGGTTCGGCCCGCGCCCTGAATGGGCACCGGGCGGCACGCGATGGTCTCCAGGGCCTCCTCAATGGCCTGCTGGACCGAGGGGCCGTTGTCCTGCCGTTGCCAGCCCACAAAGTCGGTGCCGTCGTAGCGGACGACGCATTTCAGGGGGTGGCCGTTTTCCGGGTGTTCCATGGGCCGTATTCTATCGCAGGGCGGGGCGGCGTTGCCTTTCCGGTCGGGGGAAAGGCAGGCTCAAACCGGAGCGTTTCCGGGAACGGGGTCGCTTCGCTGCGCTCGCGATGACGTGTCGTTTTGCAGTCATTGCGAGCGAAGCGCGGCAATCTCGTTCCCGCAAGCACCCCGGCCGACGCGGCAATCTCTTGCAGGGATACCCGTCCGCGCGGGGCGGCGTTGCCTTCGCGCCCCGCCGCGCTTTCTGCTAGAATATGCGCATGAACCTTCCCAACCAGCTGACCCTTGCCCGCTGCTTTCTGGCGGCGGTCTTCGTGGTCCTGATGTCCTTCCCGCACACGGCGCTCTATGCCGTCGCCTATGTGGTGTTCACCGTGGCCGCGATCACGGACTACTACGACGGCAAGATCGCGCGGCGCGACAACCTGATCACCAATTTTGGGAAGCTGATGGACCCCGTGGCCGACAAGATTCTCATGGTGTCCGCGTTTGTGATGCTGATGAACGTGCCCGAGCTGGTTGTGCCCGGGTGGACCGTGGTGGCGATTCTCGCGCGGGAGTTCCTGGTGACGGGGGCGCGGTCGCTGGCGGCGGCGGACGGGGTGGTGCTGTCGGCGAACAACTACGGGAAGGCGAAGACGGTCACACAGATGGTGTATGTCTTTGTGTTCCTCGCCGCCGCCATTCTGCTGCGGCTGGCCCTGCCGCTGTTTTCGCAGGAGACGGGGGCGGTGTTGGTGGCATGGCTGCGGGGCGTCTCGCGCGCGGGCATGGTGCTGGTGGCGCTGCTGACGATCTATTCGGGGGTTCAGTTCGGCTGGGTCAACTGGAAGGCCCTGAAACTCCACGACCTCTCCTAGCGAAAGGGACGCGCCGCGATGCCGCCGTTCACCGGCCCCTCCCGGGCCCTCATAAACCTCGACGCCTACACCCACAACTTGGAGGTGGTGCGCCGCTTTGCCGGGCGCCGGCCCCGGCTGGTCGCCGTGGTCAAGGCGGACGCCTACGGCCACGGGGCGGTGCCCGTTTCCCGGGCGGCCCTGGCCGCGGGGGCCGCGATGCTCGGTGTGGCCACGGTGGACGAGGGCGCGCGGCTGCGGGCCGCCGGGATCACCGCGCCGGTGCTGCTGATGATCAACCCGCCCGTGGACGGACTGGACGCGGTGGTGGAGCACGGGTTGACACTTGCGGTGTCCGACATGACGGCGGTGTTCCGGCTGGGCGAGCTGGCCCGCGAGCGGGACCAGGTGGTGCGGGTCCACGTCAAGGTGGACACGGGCATGGGCCGCCAGGGCTTTCTGCCCGAGGAACTGCCCGGGGCGCTGGACCAGATATCCCGGATCACCCATGTGGACATTGAGGGCATCTCCACCCATTTCCCCTGCGCGGACATTGCGGACGACCCCGGCACGGTGTCCCAGATCAAGGTGTTCCGCCAGCTGGTAAAGCAGGCCGAGCGGGCCGGGGTGCCCTTTGAGATGGCCCACGCGGCCAACAGCGCCGCCGTGGTCAACTATCCGGACAGCCTTTTCGACGCCGTGCGCCCGGGGCTCATGACCTACGGGGTCTGGCCGGCCGAGAAGGCGCCCTTCGGCTCGCCGCTTCGCCGCGTGCTGCGCTGGGAGACCCGCGTGGTGCAGGTGCGCGACCTGCCCCGCGGCGCCACCATCGGCTATGGGCGCACCTTCACCGCCGAAGGCCCGATCCGGACGGCGGTGCTGCCCGTCGGCTACGCGGACGGCTACCGCACGGCCCTCTCCAACAATGCCGACGTGCTGATCCGGGGCCGCCGCTGTCCGGTGCTGGGCCGCGTGTCCATGGACCAGGTGGTGGTGGACGTGTCGGCGGTGCCCAACGCTGCCTACGGCGACCCGGCGGTGCTGATCGGCGCGGACGGCACGGAGGAGGTCACAGTGGAGGAACTGGCCCGCCGGGCGGGCACCATCCCCTACGACATCCTCACGGGGATCGGCCCGCGGGTGGTGCGGGAGTACCGCGGCGCCGCCGCCGGGGAGGCGGGGAATGGCTGAACACTACCTCGTGGACGGCTACAACGTCCTGCACACCTCCTCGGTGCTGCGGCCCCTCGCGCTGCGCGACTTCGAGGCGGCCCGCGAGAGCCTGGTCGAAAAGCTGGTGCGCTTCTGTTCCGCGGCGAACCGCGCTGTAACGGTTGTTTTCGACGGGCGCAACACTGACGGCACCCGGCGGGCGCAGGGGGAGACGCGCGGCGTGCCGGGGCTGGTCATCCAGTACGCGCCGCCGCAGCTGTCGGCGGACACGGTGATCGAGCGGATCGTCTACACGGCCCGCCACCGGCTGGACTGCGTGGTGGTGAGCAGCGACCGCGGCCTGCGCGACCTCTGCCGGGGCATGGGCTCGCTGACCATGGACGCGGACCACTTCATCCGCACGGTGCGCGAGTTTCAGGGGGGCGTCAAGGAGGAGATCGGACGGACCGCCCGCGCGGCGTCGAAGCCCGCGCTGCTGGAGGACCGCCTGAGCGGCGACTCGGTGCGGCTGCTGGAGGAGATGCGCGCGCGCCTGGACCAAAAGAGGCGCGGCCCCTCGTCCTGAAGGGCCGCGCGGGAAACGTCCTGACCGTCGTCCGGATCACATGGCGTAGAAACCGCCGTCCACCACCAGCTCCGAGCCGTTGCAGAAGGTGGACTCGTCCGAGGCGAGGTAAAGCGCCGCGTAGGCGATGTCCGAGGCCACGCCCAGCCGCTGCATGGGGATGCACCCCGCGATGGACTTCTTCTTCTCGTCGTTGAGGTAGGGCGCCTGGAGGGGCGTGTCAATCATGCCGGGGTGGATGATGTTCGTGCGGATGCCCTTGGGGCCAAACTGCACCGCCAGCGACTTGGTCAGCGAGATGAGCGCGCCCTTGGCGCAGGTGTAGGAGTCCTGCGCCAGCTCGAAGCCCGCCAGCGCCGAGATGGACCCCACCAGGATCACCGAGCCGCCGCCGTTCCCGATCAGCTTCGGGATGCCGTGCTTCGTCAGGAAGAACGGCCCCTTCAGGTTGATCGCCTGCACGATGTCCCAGTTCTCCTCCGTGGTCTCGATGACCGAGCGGTCGCGGTCCTTCCAGAGCACCCCCGCGTTCGCGTAGAGGATGTCCAGTTTGCCGAAGCGCGCGACGGCCTCGTCCACCGCCCGCTTCACGTCCGCCTCCCTGCTCACATCGCCGACCACCAGCGCGGCCTCGCCGCCCGCCGCGGTGATCATGGACACCGTTTCGGCGCCCGCGGCCTCGTTCAGGTCAAAGACGACGACCTTTGCGCCCTCCTTCGCGAAAAGCACCGACGCCTCGCGTCCCATGCCGAGTCCTGCTCCGGTGATGACGGCCACTTTGTCCTTCAATCGCATGTCTGAAACCTCCGACGGGTTGTAAGGGTTGCTGTTCCTGAAAAACGGGAAAGCCGATTATATCAGGAACCGCGGGGAGGGTGTGTGTTGGAGATCCGCGCGCGCCCCGCGCGCGTCCGCGCAAGCTGCGGATATTGTAAAACTCGTGCGGAATTGAGTACCATCCCCCGATGTTTCCCGAGTGCCGGAGGTGCCGGCGGAACCGGACTGCCCATGAAAAACATCGCCCAAATCCGAGAAATCTCCACCCTGTCCTTCAATGAGCGTGTGCTTCAGGAGGCGGAGGACCCCCGCAATCCGCTGATGGAGCGGCTGAAGTTCCTGGGCATCTTCTCCTCCAACATGGACGAGTTCTTCAAGGTGAGGGGCGCGAGCGTGAAGCGCCGCATCGAGCTCGGGAAGAAGGGGATGGACATTCTGCTGAGGAAGGTCACCGAGAAGGCCCGCCTGATGGACGACCGCTTTCTGGGGGCCTACGACGAGATCATGGGCGCCCTGGCGGCGGAGGGCATCCGGATCGTGGACGAATACGACCTGCGCTCGGAGCCGCCCGAGGTGCGGGCGTGGGTCGCCGGGTACTTCGACGAGGAGGTGCTTCCGAGCCTCGTGCCGATCATCCTGCGCGACGGACACCCGATCCCGCCGCTCACGGACGGGGCGCTGTATTTCGGGGTGAAGATGTGGGGCGCCTCGGTGACCTACGCGCTGCTGGAGCTGCCCCCCATGCTGCCGCGCTTCGTCGCGCTTCCGAACGGCCGCATCATGTACCTCGACGACATCATCCGGCACTCGCTCCACAAGGTGTTCTACATTTTCCGCGCCGAGCGCATCGAGGCCTTCGAGTTCAAGATCTCCCGCGACGCGGAGCTGGACATGGACAACGACTTTTCGGAGGGGTACGTGCGGAAGATGCAGAAGGTGCTCCGCCAGCGCAAGGGCGGCACCCCGACGCGCTTCGTCTACGACGCCGACATGCCCCCCGGGCTGTTTCAGCGGCTGCAGCGGGAACTGCGCCTGGGCGACGCGGACACGACGATCGCGGGGGGGCGCTACCACAACATGCGCGACCTGATGGGGTTTCCCGCGCGGCGCCCTGATCTGCGGTTTGAGCCCCTCGATCCGAGCCCGCACCCGGTGCTCGACGCCGTGGAGGGGCCGGTGATGGGCATCATCCGCAGGCGCGACGTGCTGGTCACCTATCCCTACCAGTCCTTCGACCACCTGGTGCGCCTCTTGCGCGAGGCGGCGATAGACCCGGAGGTCAGGGAGATCAAGATGACCCTTTACCGGGTGGCCAACCACTCGCAGGTGGTGAACTCCCTGATCAACGCCGCTCGCAACGGCAAGAAGATATTCGTGTCCGTCGAGCTGCAGGCGCGCTTCGACGAGCAGCACAACATCCGCATTTCGGAGAAGCTGGCCGAGGTCGGCGCGAAGGTCGTCTACGGCGTGCCCCCGATGAAAGTGCACGCCAAGCTGCTCATGATCCGGCGGAAGGACGAGACGGTCTGCGCGCTCTCCACGGGGAACTTCAACGAGGCCACGGGGCGGCTGTATGTTGACAGTCTCCTGCTGACGGCGGACAAGCGGATCACCCGCGAGGTGGAGCGCGTGTTCGATTACCTGGCCGAGGCGGCGTCGAGCCGGGCCGTGCTGCCGCCGTCGTTCAAGCACCTGGGGATATCGCCGTTCAACGCGCGCAAGATTCTCTACCGCAACATCACGGCGGAGAAGGCGAAGGGAAAGCGGGGCCGCATTTTGATCAAGGTGAACCACCTGACGGACCCGATGATGATACGGCGGCTGCGGGCGGCGGCGGACGCGGGGGTGCGGGTGGACCTGATCGTGCGCACGACCTATGCCATGCTTCCGCACAAGAACATCCGCGCCATCTCGATCCTCGACCGCTATCTGGAGCACCAGCGGGTGTTCGTTTTCGGCGAGGGCGACGACGCGCGGGTGTTCATGAGCTCCTCGGACCTCATGGAGCGCAACCTGGACTGGCGGATCGAGGCGGCCTTCCCCGTCTACGACCCGGAATTGCGGGCGCAGGTGTGCGAGATGATGGCGATCCAGACGCGCGACGACGTGAAGGCGCGGGTGCTGGACCGGAAGCAGTGCAACGCCTACGCCGGCGACGGCGGGGGCGCGCACCGCGCCCAGTATGAGACGCACGCCTATTTCAGCGCCCTGGGAAGCTCCGCAGACGCGGAAGAAGCCGCCTCATAGGCCTTCCGTGTGTTCGGGAATAGACAGGGGGGATTCGGGAAGTCCCGCCGTTTTCCGGATTTTCCGTTCGTATTCTCTCAGCAGGAGTAGTTGTCCCCGTTCGTTCAGATGGCACCGGTCGCTAAGCATTGTCTCTCCCGGGACCCCGTTCGGTTCCGCCGCCGCGATGACCGAGAAGACATCCACGAGGGGGACACCCCTCTCCCCGGCGAGGCCGCGGATGATGTCGTTCTCCGCGTCGGACGCCTGGTGCCGCGACGCGTGGCGGAGGGTTTCCCGCGCGAGCGCCATGCCTGCGGCGTATTCCCCGCGCGCGTAGAGCGCCTGGATTTCATCCCGAACCCCCTGGAGGCTGGCGGGAAGATCCGGATTCCACAGGTTGCTCGGCACGGTCCCAACCACCACCGGCACCCCGCGTTCCCGGCACCGGTCGAGCATGGCCGCGAGGTTCTCCCGGTAGGTGCGCATCCGTTCTGCGATTTCCTCCGGGGAGAACTCGTGGCCGGAGGTCGCCGACCAGTCCACTTCCGGCGGCAGGTCCGCCCGCATTCTCCTGATGCGCAGCAGCCATACCTGAAGCGTGCCCGCGGTGTCGCGCAGACGGCGCATGAACGCGCTGCGGTACACGGCCCGCTGGAGGGAGCGGCGTTCCGGCCGAACCTCCCTCTCCTGCTCCATTTCCTCAAACTCGTTGTGCGCCATGTAGATCAGGATGAGGTCGGGGGAATACTCGACCACCTCGTCGAGCACCCTGCGCAACCGGGAGGATCCGTAGGCCAGGCCCCCCATGTTGAGAATCTCAAACCGCCGACCGCCGGGGTCCTCGTCTGAAAGGCGTTCCCCCAGAAAATCAAAACCGGCCTGCAAATAGTTGACATTGGACCCGCCGAGCATGAAGACGCGAAAGGTGCCGCCCGGCTTGGGCATGGCGAAAGACTGCCGCTGGAACGAGATTTCCTTTTCCGGACGCGTGGTCAGGGTGCGCCGCAGGGGGCCCGAGGGGATGAAGACGCGGCTTTCGGGGTCAAAGCCCATGCCGTAGTCCGCGGGCAGCGGCGGTTTCCACCATTCCAGCGCCCGGGACCCGCCCTCCAGCAGGCACAGCAGCGCCAAGGTGGGGAGCAGGGAGTAGACCACGGTTTTCACCGGGGAGAAGCGCGGGACGGTTTCCTGCATCGTTGTCTCCTGTGCCGGGCGCGGGCGGCGTCCCCGGCACGGGGGAAAGTTTGCCACAAATGAAACGCCGGAACAACCGGCCCCATCCTTATGAAGAAGGAGGGGTCCCGGCCGGGCGGCCGGGACCCCTGGGGGGAGAGGGTCAGGGAGGGGCTTGGGTCTGTCCTATTCGGCCACGCTGACCGTGATCTTGCGCGGCTGCCTGGCCTTCACCCTGGGCAGATGGATGGTGAGCACGCCGTACTTCATCTCTGCCCGGATGTTCTCCTGGTCCACCTCCTCGCTCAGCTGGAACTGGCGGAAGTAGGGGACCAGCCGGAACTCGTTGAGCAGGGTTCCCTCGCGCGCGGGGGCGGCCGGGGCGCCCTTCAGGGTGAGGACATTCTTGTCCACCCCGATCTCCACGCCGTCGCGGCCGACGCCGGGGAGGTCCGCCACCACCATCAGCCCGCCTTCCGTCTCAAAGATGTCCACCGGCGGGGCCACTGTCCGGGACTCCTCCCGGGTGTCCGGGGCCTGCTGCTCAACCTTTGCGGGAATCGTCGTCTCTTTCATGGTTCTATCCTCCGTTTTGGGGGTTGCCGTTGTGTGCGTCACCTGTGCGCCGCCGTCACTTCACGCTCACGGCGATCTTCTTCGGCTTGGCCGCCTCGTGCTTGGGAAGCGTGAGGCGCACGATGCCGTTCACGTACTCCGCCGCGACCTTGTCGCCGTCCACCTCGACGGGCAGCGTCAGGGCGCGCGTGAAACGGCCTGCGCCGCGCTCGCTGCGGTGGTAGGCCTCCGGCTTGATGTCCGGGTTCACGGCGCTCTTCATGCCGCTGATCCGGAGCTGGTCACGGAGCACCGACACTTCGATGCTCTCCGGGTCAAGCCCGGGGGCCAGCATCTCGACATGCACGTTCTCCGCGTCCTCCGCTACATTCATGAGGGGAAGCCGCCCGGGGCCGCCCGGCCGTCCGAACAGGCGGTCCGCCGGTTCGAACCTCTGGAGAAGGCGCTCCATTTCCCT
>JAKPUV010000402.1 GCA_029554925.1 Candidatus Hydrogenedentota bacterium
CATCCACAGCACCACGCGCACCCCCCGGTCCTTGATGGACTTGAAGAACTCCCCGGGATTCGGGAAGAGGTTCTGGTCCACCTCGAAATCGTTGTAGCGCAGGGACCACGGGCTGTCAATGAGGACGGCGCCCACGGGGAAATCATGCTGGAGGTAGCCGTCAATCAGCTCGTTCGTGAAGGCCGCCGTGTTGTAATCGTCCTCCCAGATCCAGGGTTCCAGCGCCCAGGCCGGCGTCAGCGGCACCATGCCGTGCCGCTGCGCGTTGAAGGGGACGCCCCACACGGGGAGAAACACGATGAAGTACGCGAACAGAAACACCGCCAGCGAAAGCACCCCCGCCGCGATGAGCAATTTCTTCTTCCAGCCTTCCAGTGACATGATGAGATTCCCGTTGTGTGAAGTTTCCACGCCCGCCGCAGACTCGGCGGCCTGAGGCTTCCTGCCGATGGCCGTCCGCCACCCCCCTGAAGGGGGGACCAAGAACAGCCGACCTTCCGCTATCGCCCGTTAGTATGCCACACCGAGCCGGTCCAGCAGGGCTTTTCCCGGCTCGTTGGCCAGCAGCAGCGCGTGGCGCCGCCCGACCTCCCGTTGGACCAGCCCGTGCAGTTTCAGGGTTTCAGGCAGCAGCGCGGTGATCCACCGCCAGTCGTCGTCCTGCACGAAGAAGAAGGCCGGCCGGCCGGACTGGAGTTTCTCCGCAAAGGCCGCCAGCTCCGCGCGCAGGTCGTCCTCGAACTGGAGCGCCCCCGCAAGCTTCTCCTCCTGCTCCGCAAGCGCCTGATGCAGCGCCGCCTCCAGGGCGGCCCGCTCCTCAGGCGTCGGGGAGGCCAGGTCCGCAATGGGGACATCCTCCACGGCATGGGAAATGGCGGATTTCCCCTTGATCTGGACACGCGCGGCGTGCGCCAGCTCCTCCGGCGGGATGGACGCCTTCCCCACGAGGTCCGTCAGCACGGGCTCATGGAACTTTTTGCTGTAGTAGACATACTCCTCGCGGGAGAAGCCCACGCAGAAGAGGTCGTAGTCGGCGCCCCTCTCCGAGAGGGCACGCACGGGGGCTGAGATGTGCTCGGCGGACTTGTAGGGGTCCATGGCGGGAAACACCACAAAGGCCGCCCCGGCGAACAGGAGCGCCGCCGACGCCGCCATCACCGCATGCAGCCTGCGGCACTCGGTCCGCAGGACGTAGACAAGGGACACGGCGGCCACTGACAGGGTGGCGAAAGAGACAAACACGGCCCCGGCGGTGTACTTGTCGCCGTGCCCGGTGAAGGGAAGCACATGGGGCGCGACGCCCAGCAGGAAGAGGGCGGTGACCCACACAAGCCCGGTGCGCTTCCGCCACTTCACCCGGTCGCTGTCCATCAGTTCCAGCACGGCGAGGGCCGTCAGGATCGCGAGGGCCGGATACAGCGGCAGGATGTAGATGGCGCGCTTGCCGATGGCCGCCGAGAAGAGCAGGAAGGCCGGAAAGGTCCAGCACCACAGGAAATGGCGCATGCGGTCGGCGTGGCGGTCCTTCCAGACGCGCCAGGCCACCCACGGCAGGAACAGCGACCAGGGCAGCCAGTCCGAGGGCAGGCTGACGACATAGTACCAGGGCCACTGCGCCTTGCTCACGCCCATGACGGCGCGGCCGATGGTGTTGCGGAAAAGGTTGCCGCCGATGCCCTCGGCCACGGTGGTTTCGCCGCCCCCGGCGATGGCCAGCCGCGCCGGGATATACCAGAGCAGGGCGATGCCCAGGGCGAACAGCAGACCGGCCACCCAGTGGACGGCTTTGCGGGAACCCTTGTCTCGCCAGTAGAGCGAGAGAATCAGCATTATGGGGAAAATCGCGGCGGGCGGCCCCTTGGCCAGCAGCCCTGCGGCCACGGCGCCGTAGATCACCGGCAGCCGGAAGAGCTTGCGGTCCTGGTCCCATTGCCACAGGTGGTAAAGGGCCACGGTCGTGCAGGCGGTGAGGAGCATGTCAATCTGGCCGGTGCGGGTCTGCCACCAGAAGCGGTAGCCCGTGGCCAGGATGGCGGCGGACCAGAACGCGACCCGCGCCCCGAACATGCGCCACGCCAGCATCCAGGTGAGGACCAGCGTCATCACGCCGCCCAGCCACGAGGGAATGCGCGCCGTGAGGGGGGTGACATCGCCCGTGAACTGCGAAAAGGCCGCCATGGCCCAGAAGAGGAGGGGCGGCTTTTCCAGATAGTTCTCGCCGTTGACCTGCGGGACCAGATAATTGCCCCGCAGCATCATCTCGCGGGCCACCTGCGCAAACCGGGGCTCGTCGGGCGCCCACACCCCGTAGCCGCCCAGGTTGACTCCAAACAGCGCGGCGGCGAGCAGAAACAGCAATGCGGTGGTGGCAAAGGTGCGGTTCATGCTGGGGAGTCCTTATTCCGGCCGCGCCGGGGCGGTCATGGTTTCGTTTACGCTCACCCCGGGGGCGTTTCCGCGGAACATCAGCCAGTCCACCGCCAGGGCGGCGTACCAGCAGATGACCAGAGAGAAAAGGTCATGGCTGAGAAAATGCGCTCCCCGGACCTCCTGGGTGGCGGCAAACACCCCCCCGAGGACCAGTCCGAACGCAAGACCATAATACCGCCATTGGGGGCGGTAATGCGACAGAAGAAAATACAGG
>JAKPUV010000421.1 GCA_029554925.1 Candidatus Hydrogenedentota bacterium
CGCCGATGACCTGGTCCGTGGCGGGCAGACGGAAATCACCCCAGCGGTTGTCCAGCGTCGGGGCCAGCTCCACCTCCCAGTCGCCGTCCAGCGCCACCGGAGGCGGCGCGGCCTCCGCAACGCCGCGCAGCACCGTCTCCACACCGTCCGCCCCGCGCACCGTGGCGGTCTTTTCGCCCGGCGCGGCGGCGTATCCGGTGACAACGGGCCGGCCTTCCGACACCGACAGGCCGGCGACCTCGTCGAGATCGGTGCCGACGACGGACGGCGCTGCGCCGGGGGAGAACACGATGAGCTGCGCCTCGTCCGGCCCCAGCGGCATCCGCACCCGCGTGCCGCCCCCGGCCGGGGCGTGGGTGGGCAGGGGCCGTGAGGTCCCGGACCAGGGGTCCCACAGCTCCACGACACCCGCCGCGCGGAAGAGGCATTCCGAGTTCCGCGCCGCGCCCATGACCATGTACACGTCCCTGTCGCCAATGACCCGGTGGAGCACCTGCCCGCCGTCCCCCGGCACGAAGTCGCGGGGGATGGACGCCGAAATCAACGCCGCCGCGGCGTCCACGTCGGAGAGGGCCGCGCCGACCCCGCCCGTGCGGCTGCGGCGCGGTTCGACGGCCTTTCCGGTGCGGGCCTCCTCCGCAGTCACGCCGAAGAGTTCCCGGACCGCCTTGTCCAGTTGCCGGTCGTCGCGGCCGGCGCGGTCCGATGCCTCCGGCAGGGCGCCCAGGGCGACGACCACGCCGCCCGCTCGGAAGAAGGCCAGCGCCTTCTCGATGGTGGACCAGCGCGCGGCCTTCATGGCGGGCAGCACCAGCACGCGGTAGGCCTCTCCGGACACCAGCAGCTGCCGGTCGCGGATTTCCGCCCGCTCCAGGGACTCGAAGTCCATGAAATCGAAATCCAAGCCGTGCTTCATGTACAGGCACTCGCCCGCGTCAAAGGCCGTCTTCACGGCGCGGTCCCCGGCCATGTCCGCCTCCAGCGGGGCGACGGGGTACATGACCGCCACGTCGCAGCGGTGCGCCCCCTGGCTCAGCAGGTAGCTGAGCCGCTCGAAGTACTTGAAGAAGGCGCCCATGTGGTCCCAGTAGGGCATGCGGAAATGGAAGCACGGCGGGGCCCACTCCCAGAAGCCGCCGTGGGTCGTGTAGTACAGGCCGTGCAGGTTGAGCAGGCTGGCGCCGTAGAGGAAGTTCTTGCAGGACGAGTCGAAGATGGTGGCCGGCGTGGCGCCCCAGCCGAGGCTGTGGTAGCCCTCCAGCCAGACCCGGGGCCGCCGGTACAGGTGCGCCATGGAGCTCGACACCTTGTCCTTGATCAGGTCCGCCTTCCCCCCGGGCGTGTCATGGCCCGGCGCGGCGTACCAGCGCACGCAGCGGAAGTAGTCGCCGAACTCGGCGGGGTTTCTGCCGCGGCTGCCCGGGTCGCAGGCGTACATGATTCCCCGGCTCCAGTGCCACTCGAAAACGGGGCGGAAAAAGTTCTCCTCCTCCAGCGACACCATCACGTCCGAGTAGTCCAGGCGCACCTTGGGCGTTTCCGGCCCGATGTCGGTGAACAGGGCGGCCAGCAGCGGGACCACGTCGTAGCCCTTGCGGCGGCGGAACTCGGCCGGAAAGGACTCCGACCAGAGCCAGCCGTCCACCCCGAAGGTCAGCTCGTCATGGAAAAAGTAGTTGAGCGCCTTTGAGAGGTCGCCGGGGCAGTGGTCGGCGAAGGGCTGGAAGAACCGCTCAATGACCTTCCTCCCCGAGGCGGGGTTCATGGGGTCCACGGAAAACTCCGGCGACTCCGCATGCACCACCGTCACCTCCCAGCGCCCCCTGGGCGGGGTCCACTCCAGGCGTCCCTCCCGCGCGAGCGGCGTCAGGTCCTCCACGCCCTTCCCGCCGTCCAGCCGCCGCGCGGTGACGCGCACCACGCCGCCGGGCAGCTCCAGGGAAAGGGGCGTCCCCCCCTCCGCCAGCTCCTTCTTCGCGCGGAGATGCGCGCCGCGCAGCGACCCGTCGTTCACGCCGATCTGGCGGAAGAGGTTGTCGCGGCCCGGCCAGTCAATGGTGTAGCCGCTGACGCCGATGCCCATGTCCCGTTTGCGGCATTCCCCGGCGATCCAGCGCCAGGTGTTCCACCATTCCTCCGAAAAGATGGGGGGCTCCATGGGATAGGTGGTCATGGAGGGGTCGTGGGCGTAGTTCACCTGCACACCCGGCATGCCCGCCGCGTGCAGCTTGTCCAGCTGCCAGAGCA
The DNA here is from genome assembly GCA_029554925.1 of Candidatus Hydrogenedentota bacterium. GTDB lineage: Bacteria > Hydrogenedentota > Hydrogenedentia > Hydrogenedentales > CAITNO01 > JAAYBR01. The sequence continues at coordinate 2,248 of JAKPUV010000421.1, forward strand.
GGCGGTCCCGGTCCAGCGGGTCGCCGGTCCACCACCAGAAGGGCACCTCGCCGTATCCCGGCGGGGGCGCGGCAAACGCCTTCAGGAGGTCCGTGCCGGGGGCGTTCACCGGGAAACCGGGCGCATCCCCGGGGGGCGGGGGAAGGTTGGCCGGATCACTGAACTCCAGATTGGCCGCCGACACCGGCAGCGCGCACAACCCCGCCAGCAGGACCGCGGAGACGCCCATGAGAGACCCTTTCACTGTTGTTTGGAAACCGCGCGGAACCCCTTGCCTTTCTGTCCCGCGCCGTGCGCCTAACGCTTCAGGCCGGTAATCTCAAAGGCATGGACCGCCTGCTCCTTGCCCTTGAGCATCAGGGTGCCCAGCGGCTTGCCCGTCACCCGGTCCTGGACGGCCTTCCACACCTCGGCGCCCACGACGATCTTTCCCGGCTCGGCGGTGTCGCAGAAGCGCTTGGCCGTGTTCACCCGGTCGCCGACGACGGTGAAGTCCATCCGCTTCGGGGAGCCGATGTACCCCGCGATGACCTCGCCGGTGTCAATGCCCATGCCCAGATGGAACCGGGGCCTGCGCTCCTCGGAGCGCACCAGGTTGAGCTCGCGGTTGCGGGTCTGCATTTCCAGGGCGCAGCACACCGCGCGGAAGGGCTCGTCGCCCGTGCGGAAGGGCGCGCCGAAAACCGCCATGATCTCGTCGCCGATGTACTTGTCCAGGGTGCCCTGGTACTTGAAGAC
>JAKPUV010000432.1 GCA_029554925.1 Candidatus Hydrogenedentota bacterium
GAAGAAGAACAGCTCGATCCGCATGCCCGACGCCACGAGGACCAGCCCCACCGCGATCTGGCCCAGCAGCTTCATCTTCGGCGAGAGCACATGCAGGTCGTCAATCACCCCGAGGACGAAGATCATCACCCCGCCCGTGAGAATCCCCGCCATCTTCCAGCCGCCGTCCTCGCCGAGGAATCCGAGCAGCTCGCGCTCCACATAGCCCCGGCCCAGGCGGTGCGACAGGTACACCGCCGCGAGGTGGCCCAGCACGACGAGATAGAAGGTGAGCACGATGGCCGCGCCGCCCATCAGCGGCATCGGCTCCACGTGGATCTTGCGGCCCGCCGGGTGGTCCAGCAGGTCCCAGCGCAGGGCCAGCCGCCGCGCCACCGCCGTCAGCGCCAGGGACAGGGCCAGCGACAGCGCCAGGAAATAGCCGTGCAGCAGGTATTCGTTCACCGTCACGTGCGGATGCTCTCCAGGGCGCGCAGGTACTCCTCGTACTCCGCGCGCGCCACGTTGCGCGCGTCAAACTCGCGGCGGACCCGCTCCCGCGCGAAGGCGCCCAGCGCCTCCCGCCGCGCGGGGTCCGCCAGCAGGGCGTTCACCGCCTCCGCCAGCGCCGCCGGGTCGCGGGGGGGCACGTTCACGCCCGTTTCCCCGTCGAGGTTCGCATACTCTACACCCGTTCCCAGTTTGGTGGCCACCACGGGCCGCCCGCAGGCGTGCGCCTCCAGGATGGAGATGCCGAAGGCCTCGCTGCGCTCCACCGAGGGAAACGCGAACACGGCGCACGCGTGCAGGTGTGCCACCAGGTCGTCATGGTCCAGCGGGCCGGGAAACACGGCGTCCACCCCCAGCCGCGCCGCCTGCGCCCGCGCCGCCTCGCGCTCCGGCCCGTCCCCCGCGACCACCACCCGCGCGCGGATGGCCCCCGCCGCCTCCACCAGCACGGGCAGGCCCTTGTAATACCGGTGCCTGCCCGAGAACAGCACGAAGTCGCCGCCGTGTTCCGCGCGCAGCGCCGCCACCCGCGCCGGGTCCGGCGCATCGAACTCCTCCGGAAGGATGCCCAGCGGCACCACCCGGCACCGCTCCGGAATCTCCCGCAGGACCGGCGACGTCTCCAGATACCGCTGCGACGTCGGCAGTACCACCGCCGCCCGCCGCAGAAACCGCATCAGCGCGGGGCGGTAGAAGCGCATCGCCGACGCCTGCCGCACCACGTCGCTGTGGTACCGCGCCACGATGACCCCCCGCGGCGGCGCGATGAGGCACGACAGCTCCGCCGTCGGGTTCGGCACATGCACCACCACCACGTCCGCGCGGCTCCGGTGGATGCGCCATGGAAATCCGGGCGCCGCGGGCGCGCCCTGGAGCCGGCCCCACTCCCCCGCCTCCGTCACCCGCGTGCCGTCGCGCTCCACCACCCGCGTGCGCGGACCCCCGCTGCACGTCAGCGCCTCCACCTCCGCCCACGCGCGCTGAAAACGGCACATGAGCGCCATGTGCCGTTCAATGCCCCCGCGCACCGGCGGGTCGAAATCCTTGTAAACGTGGAGAATCTTCACCTGTTCCGTCCGGCCCGCGGCCCCCGCGCGGCGCCAGACCAGTGTCGCAGAACCGCCCCCGCCATGGCAAGACGCCCATGGACGAAATGGACGGGGTGGACGGAATGGACCACGTGGACGGGGTGGACAAAACGCCCACGGGCGGACACCCCCTGGGAGCGCCAGGCTTCCCCCTGGCCTCTTCTGTCTTTCGCGGGCTGTTGCGCTGTGACCGGGGAACAAATGTGGCCCGCCTTCGGATAAAGACCGTATGATCGCTGGGCGCCGTGGCAAGGGAGTGGCGGCGCTTGGCAGAAGACGGAGGAAGTAGATGAAGCGGCTGGAAGCTGTCATCGCCGGAATGCTGCTGGCGGCGGGAACCGCGTGGGCCGCGGAAACCAGCGCGCCCCAACCGGAAAAAGCGGTCCCGGCGCTCATTTTGGTTGAGTCCCACGAATTTGAGATGGTTGACAGCGCGGGCTCGCCCTGTCCCGGATGGGGCATGCGCGAATTTGCCGTCTCAGAGGGGGGAAAGTGGCGGGAAATCGAATATGGCTCGCCCCCCTCGTTTGCAAGAATCGGCGATTTGTTTCAGGACTTGGGAGCGCCTGGAACGGGGGCGGCATTTTCCCGTATCTGCCGTGCAAACCCCTGCATGAGTGAATTGGACGCGATGGTCCTCCTCCCGGAGAAGGAAGCCGCCTGTCCAACGGTCATGGTGTCCCGGTGCGCATGGCGCTCCCAGGTGCGGTCCGGGACACCGCCTCCGGACCTGAAGCCCCTGGCCCAGAGAATGCGCAGCGATGTCCAGCCGCTGGAGGAAGATGCGTGGGTGAAGCAGGAACGTTCGAATGCCACCGGCGCACCATGGGATCCCGGGAAACTGAAGCCGCCGGCGCCCGTGGAATCCCTCGCATTCGAACTCGCCCCCGGAACACCGGCCTGGTTCGTCACGATGCGCCAGGAGTATGACGCGCAGCGGAAGCCGGATTGCGGCTCGGACTTGGCAAACTACTGGTGCGCCGTCGTGCTGCAAAAAGGGCAGAAGATTCTGTGGACCGCCGCGTGGGTCGCGACAGGGGAGGTGAAGGCTCCGCACTGCCACCAGATCATCGGCGTGGCGGATCTGGACGGCGACGGCGTCACGGAGCTGGTCATGAGGCACCAGGACTACGAGGGCCGGACCATTCACCTGTTCCAGTTCCGCAACGGCGTTCTGGAAGAGCTGTTTTCCACCTACGACGGGTGCTGACACCGCCGCCGGTTCCGCCTCCAAATCCCGGCGGATTCCGCCGTGCTATACTGGCCCCCGTTAAAGGCGCGCGCCCGCGCGCCGGCACGAGACCCCGCCCGGGCGAGTGGTGGAACTGGCATACACTGCAGACTTAAAATCTGCTGGCCGCAAGGCCATGAGGGTTCGAGCCCCTCCTCGCCCACCATCCTTCTTGCCGCGGCAGCGGCGGAACCCGGGCCCCGGGGCCCTCCACGCAAACAGCCCTCCCTGCGTTTGGGGCGCGGGTGGTGAGGCGGGGAAGGCATGGCGTCTTTTCTTCCGGGCCTGTGGGCCACTCCAAAGGAACGGATTAAACACGTCCGGTTCCGCGCGTCGTTCGGTGGTTTGGGGCCGCTTTTCATCCGCGAGGCATTTCCAGGCCGGCGTCGCCTTCGGGGCATCCGTCCCCACGACCCGGCGTTGAAACTGGGGCTGCCACGGCGAAACGCGCCCCGCGCGGCGGGGGTCTTATGTGCGGCGGCCCGGGGACGGCGCGGCGCCGCCGGAGAACGGTGCCATGGACAAGAAGATGCTCGGGATGGCGGCGGCGGGCCTTGCGGCCGCCGTGGGGCTGGGGCTGCTGGAGGCGGCGTGGACCACGCCCGCCGCGCCGGGGGCGACCCGGCCGATGCTGGGGTCCCTCGGCATCGCGATGGCCCTGGGCGCGGTGTGCTGGCGGCGGCTCTGGTGGGTGCCCGCCCTGGGCATGCTGGAGGAGCTTGTCCAGATCTTCGCCGGACAGCACCCCGACGTGTGGCCCACCCCGGCGCAGGCCCTCTTTCAGCACTGGTCCGCCGGCTTCACCCCGGTGAACCTCTACCCCTACCTCACTTTCCCCCTCCTCGCGGTTGCCGGGGAACTGCTTTACCGGCGGGTCCGAAGCACCCCGCCGGACGGGGGTGTCCAGGCCTAACCCGGCGGGGGGCGCGCCGCGTCACCGTTGGGAGAAGGCGGCGGCGCCTTCGGCGGACTCCTCGAAGTCGAGGCGGCTGGTGAAGCGGGCGAGTTTGGCGCGCTCGAGGGGGTCTTCGGCGCCGGACTGGAGGGCGGCGCAGACCTCGCGGGCGGCGGCGTACTGGCGGTCGTCGAGGAGGCGTCCGAGGGCTTCGGACAGGTGCGGCGCGAGGAGGCGGCGGTCGGCGGGGTCTGCGGCGAAGAGGGCGAGGGCCTCGCGGACGCGGGCGACGCGCTCCTCCACGGGGCCGGCGTAGTCGAGGCTGAACCCGCGCAGGAGCCAGAGCCGCCGCACGGCGGCGTTGCCGGGATGGGCCTGGCGCAGGGTCTCCAGGAGGATACGTCTGCGGCAGTAGTCGTTTTCGAGGAAGGCCCCGGCGGCGGCGTCGCGGAGGGCGGAGTCGCGCAGGCAGTCGCGGAGGGTCTCGCGGTCGGCGCGGGCGGCGGGCTCCCCCTCGCGGTCCACCAGCGTGTCGAGCAGGGGGTCCAGCGTGTCCCACGCGCGCAGGCGCATGAGCACGTCGCGGTAGCGGTCGAGGAACATGGCGCGGTCGGCCTCGGAGAGGTCCGGCCGGTCCAGGCGTTCCCGGAGGAGTTCGGCGGCCTCGCCGGGGCGTCCGCCGCGCGAGAGGCACAGGGTGAGCATCATGAAGCTCTTGGCGGCGCCGTCCTTCTCGTGCAGGGCGCGGTAGAGGGGGGCGGCCTCGGCGAACTGTCCGGCGTTGGCGAGGGTTTCGGCCTCGGTTTCGGGCTTGGGGACGGCGTCGCCGAGCTTGGGGCAGTCGCACTGGGCGTAGCCCTGTCCGTAGAAGGCGGGGTCGTACCCCGTGGCGCCGCGGACTTTTGACTGCGTGTCGAGGGGCACGGCGCGGAGGAAGTCGCGCCAGTCGGCGTCGAGGCCCTCCAGGTCCTTCCCGAAGGCGTGGGCGAAGTCGAGGGTGCGCTGGTAGTCCTGGAACTTCTCCGGGCCGTGAACACGCATGAGGAAGCCCATGAACGACGCGGAGGCGTAGTAGGCGTTGGTCTCGTTCATGCGCCAGAAGCCGAGGGGGTGCATGAAGACGGCGGCGGAGGGGAGCTTGTCGGCGGCCAGCGCGCCGGCCTCGCGGCGGTGGGCCTCGGGGGCGTCGGCGTAGAAGGCCTCGACGGCCTCGGCGAGGCCCTCGGTGGCCCCGCGGTTGAGGATGATGGTCCATTTCGGGTCGAGCTCGACGTGGAGCGCGTGGACCAGCTCGTGGAGGAGGATGCTGTTCCGCGCCTGGTACGCGTCCACAAAGACCTTCCGGACGACGGCGTGGGCGCCCATGCCGGTGGCCAGCTCCATCTCGCGGGAGCCGTTGAATACGTAGATCTCCACGGGCTTCACGGGGGCGATCCCCCAGAGGCCGCGGAGGTAGGTGTGGCACCATTCGGCGTGGCGGGCCACGGCGTCCGCCCGCGCGGCGGCCTCGCCCGACGCCGGGTGCCGGATGATGAAGTGCTCCGTGCGCAGCTCGCGGGGGAGCTGGGCGTGGAGGGCCGCCTTGCCCCAGCCGACGCCGATGTGGCTGCCGCCGAGGACCGCCGCGACGGCGGCCGCCGCGCCCAGCAGCAGCGCCCGCGTGCGGGCCGCGCGCACGGCGGACACGGGGCCGC
>JAKPUV010000440.1 GCA_029554925.1 Candidatus Hydrogenedentota bacterium
CCGGAAGGGGCGCATCCACGCATCGCGGTCGTCGCCCCCTGCGAAGCGGCCATAGGAGCACCAGTCGTACTTGAGGAAGTCCACGGTCCAGGCGCCGTAGGCGGCGGCGTCCGCCGCCTCGTGCTTGTAGCTGCCCGCGTATCCCGCGCAGGTGCCGGGGCCCGGCGAGGAGTACAGGCCGAACTTGAGCCCCAGCGAGTGGACGTGGTCCGCTAGGGCGCGCATGTCGGGGAACCGCTCCGGGTCCCCCGCGATGGCGCCGTCGGCGGCGCGGTCGGCCTGCCAGGTGTCGTCAATCACCACATAGCGGTAGCCCTTGGCGGCAAGGCCGGACGCGGTGAGCCGCTCCGCGGCGTCGCGCACTTTGGCGTCGTCCACATGGCCCGCCCAGACGAACCAAGAGTTCCAGCCCATGGGCGGTGTGAGGGCAATCTGTCCGGGACCGGAGACCACGGTCAGCCCCCGCGTGTCCTTTCCGTGAGCGTTTCTCACCGTCACCTGCGTTTCAAAGCGGCCTTCCCGTTCCAGGGCACCGGACAGGATTCCCCTGTCCGCGTCCAGCGTCAATCCGGGGGGCATCGGGTCCACGGAGAAGCGTAGCTGCCCCTCCCCTGTCGCCCCGAGCAGGAACAGGAACGGCGCGCCCGGACTGCCGCCGGTGATGCGCGGGCCGTGGAGCACCGCCGCCTTTCCGGGGGCACAGTCGGCGATTTCCAGCGGCTCGGTGTCCGGATGGGCGAACACGGGGACCAGCGCCTCCGCCGCGCCGTCCTCCACTTCTATCCAGGCGTCCGCCCAGTTGGCGAGGTCCTGGTCGTTGCCGTCCCCGGCGTCGGTGATGACCAGGTCCATGACCTGCGCCCCCGTGAGGGGGATGGATATCTCCGCCGGGGGCATGCCGCCTCGCAGCACGCCGGAGTCAAGCACCTTCTCGTTGTCCACCCACACCTCGAAGAGGACGCTCCCCTTTCCTTCCGTCTGGTCGTCCACCCCCGCCACCGCATGGAAAAGGGAAGCCTTGCCGCTGAGGAGGACGAAGAACTCGCTCTGGGCCTGCACGCCGATGCCCGCCTCATAGGTCACCCCTCCAAGACGGAGGGGCTTGCCCGAAACGGACCTGCCGGGCTGGGGCGCGCCCTTGCCCGAGAACATCCGGGACAGGTCAAGTTTTTCCAGCGGCACGCGCTCGGCACGGGCGGGGACGGCGCAGAGAAGGAGAGGCACCAGAAACATGGCGGCGGCGCGGTTCATGTTCATTTTTCTCAAGATCCGACCAGGAAGGCGTAGCGGCCCGCCAGGGCCAGCGCGACCACGGCCATGACGGGATGGACCTCCCGGTGGCGGCCGGTGCAGCATTTGATCGCGACGAAGGAGATGCATCCGGCGGAGATGCCCTCCGTGATGCCGTAGCCCAGGGGCATGAGGGCCACGGTCATGAAGGCGGGCAGGCTTTCTGTCACGTCGTCCCACTGGATCTTTTTCAGGCCGCCGAGCATGAGCATGCCCACCACGATGAGGGCCGGAGCCACGGCGGGATGCATCGGCGGCACCGGGCCGGGGATGTTCATGGCCGCGTAGTACTGCGGGCCGATGTCCTGCCCCACCAGCGCCACCACAGGCGCCAGGGCGATGGCGGCGATGAAACACAGCCCGGTCACCAACGTGGCCAGCCCCGTGCGCGCGCCCGCGGCCACGCCCGCCGCGCTCTCGACATAGCTGGTCACGGTGGAGTTGCCGAAAAGGGCGCCCACGCAGGTGCCCAGCGCGTCCGCCAGGAAGGCGCGCCCCGCGCGCGGGAGCCTGCCGTCCTTGTCCAGAAACCCCGCCTGGCTGCTCACGCCGACCAGTGTGCCCACGGTGTCGAACAGGTCCAGGAAGAAGAACAGCGCAATGGCGATGAGGGCGTTGGTGGGGTTGGCCCACAGCTCGGAGAAGTTGAGCTGGAAGAAGGTGGAGAAGGACGGGGTGACCTGCTCCATTTTGAAGGGGATGACCCCCGTGAGCAGGCCCAGTCCGGTGGTGGCGAGGATGCCGACGAGGATGCCGCCCCGGAAATTCCGCGCCATGAGCGTGGTGATCAGCAGCACGCCGAACAGCGCCAGCAGCGGCGCGCCGTGGCGCAGGTTGCCGAGGCTGACCATGGTGGAGGGGTTGAGCACCACGACACCGCTCCACTGGAGGCCGATGAACGCGATCAGCAGGCCGATGGCCGGGCCGATGGCGTCCTTCAGGCAGGACGGGAACACGTCCAGCACCTTCTCCCGGATCTGGAACAGGGAAAGCGCGACGAAAAGCGCGCCGGAGATGAAGACAATGGCCAGGGCGGCCTGCCACGAGAATTTCATGGCCATGCAGACCGTGAAGACGAAGAGGAAGTTCTCCCCCATGCCCGGGGCGAGCGCGAAGGGATACCGGGAGAGAAACGCCATGAGAAAGCACGCGACGGCCGAGGAAAGGCAGGTGGCCACCAGCACCCCGCCAAAGTCCATGCCCGCCATGTGGAGCACCGCGGGCTGCACAAACACGATGTAGCTCATGGTGGCGAAGGCGGTGACGCCCCCCACCACCTCCCGGCGCACCGTGGACCCCGCCTCGTGGACGCCGAAATACCGCACCAACCCGTTCATGGCCGCGACCTCCCTGTTGCACAAGGGTTACGCCGCCCAGTGTACCCTTTTCGGGCACTCCGGACAACCGCCGCCCACGCTGTCAAGAAAGTGGATCTAAGCAATTAACACGGGCCCTCGTTACTTTCCGGGCTTTCCGCCCTCCATTACCCGTACAGGACCCAGCAGCCCTGAAACGATCAATGGCGAATCGGCGGTGAACTTCTTGACATTTGTTTGTGTGCGCCTCTTTTCCGGAGGCAGACCGGCGTCGCCGATCAGGCGGTTCGGCCAGTTGTTCACAACCTCCACTTCGAGCTGGTTCTCCCCCGCGCGCGCCGCGCCGGAGATATCGGCCCGGAACGGCGGCGTCCACAGGACGCCCACCTCTTTGCCGTTGAGCCGCACCCCGGCCATTTCGCGCACATCGCCCAAGTCCAGCAGAAGCCGTTTCCCGGAGGACAGCGCCGTCCCGGGCACCGTGAAGGTCTTTCGATAGACCGCCGTGCCCGCGTAGAACCGGATACCCGCTTCCGGCCGCTCCGTCCAGCTTTCCAGGGGGTCAAAGACCACCGATTTTTCGCCCCCCCATGCCGGATCGAAGTCAACGGTCCAAGGTCCGTCAAGGGCAAAAAGCGGGGTGACTTTTTCTCCGTTTGTCATCGCGCCCCCCGCGGCGGTCGGGGCGATGTCCCCCCGAAAGACCACAAACCAGGAGCCGTAAGGGGCGAACGAGAGCGGAAGCGCAGTCTGTCCGTTCATCTGCGCAAACGCGTCCGCCTTGCGGATTTCACCCGTGAGCGGGTTCCACAGTTCCGGCTGTCTGCCCGAAACGCGGAATTTGAAATACTCCTCGACAGGGGTTTCCCGCCGGCTGGAAAGGAAGTAGATGTCGGCCTCCTCCGTCCGCCGGTGGATGAACCCGTAGTCCTCCGGGGAACCCTCCCACTCGCAGTCCGGCGCGACGCCGTCGTCCAACAGGAGGGCGCGCACGGTCCGGCCCCACACAACCCGCCCCTTTCCCGTCCTCCGCTCGCCTTTCTTCGGCGGCTCGCCCGTCCCCCAAAGCTCGTCGGCCAGACGGTGAAAAGCCTCCTCGCCCGCGGGATGGCCGCTCAGGCTGGCCGTGCGCGCGGGTTTCGGACCCAGCACCGTTCCGCCCTCCATCACCAGATGCCGCACCTTTTCCAGCGCGTCCAGGGAGAGGATCGCATGGTCCGGCAGTGTCAGAACGCGGTACGTCATCCCGCTGGGCAGCGAGAAGCCCCCGTCT
>JAKPUV010000448.1 GCA_029554925.1 Candidatus Hydrogenedentota bacterium
TCCGTCCAGTCTTTCCTGAACAGGGCGGCCTGCGGGCGCCAGTGCGAGCCCTCCCAGAACCCCCAGAGCACGAAACCCTGGCAGGCGGGGTGGCTGAAGGCGGCGGTCAGGAAGTCCCGGGTGAAGGCGGCCTGGGCGGCCTCGTCCGCAATGTCGGCGTCGAACTCGGTCACCACGATGGGCAGCCCGAAACGCGCGAAGGTGTCGAAGGTCTTGAGGACGCCCTCCGGATCGGCGCCGGCAGGTCCGAAATGGCTTTGGAACCCGATGCCTTCCAGCGGCGCCCCGGCGGCGAGCAGGCCGCTGATGATCTGCGCGTATTTCTCCGGGATGCCGGGCTCATACGGCTCCACGACGTTGTACTCGTTGACAAACAGGCGGCAGGACGGCGGGAGGGCCGCCCGGGCGCGGACGAACCACTCCTTCATGGCGTCCGGCCCGAGCACGCGGGTCACGGCGTCGAAATGCGCGGGTTCGTTGACAACGTCCCACTCGTAAACGAAGTCTTTGGTGAAGGCGGCCAGATCGTCCACATGCTCCAGGATGCGCCGCTGCAGGGCGGCGGGATCGGCGGCTAGGGCCTCCCCTTCGGGCAGGAGATACTGCCAGTCCGGCCACACCATGGTGTGGCCCCGGACGCGGAAACCGTTGTCCTTAAGCCAGACCAGCGCGGCGCGGGTGTTCTCGCGGGAAAAGGAGGGCCCATAGGCCCCGTGCCACGCGTTCCATTTCAGGTCGTTCTCCAGCACCGCGCAGTTGAACAAGTCGCGGAGGTGCCGCCGGTAAGTTTCGTTCTCCGGTCCCTCCCCGGTCAGACGGCCGGCGGGCACGCAGGTGCCCCACGGGAACGCGTGGCGGGTCATGGCGATCCGGACCGGGTGTCCGGCGGCGGGTTTCCCGGCAGCGTCCACGACACGGACCACCAGATCCCCCATGCGCGTTTCGGCAATGCGTTTCCGCGCCTCCACGCGCCACGGCTCCTCTCCGTCCGCCGCCTCTGGCTGGGCGAAGGCGGGGAGCGCCGCGAGGCAACAAAGCGCAGCGGCGGCCGCAGTTCGCAGAAGCAGGCATCGGCATATTCTTGGCATGGGACAGGTCTCCTTTGGATGCACGGACAGGTGCTGCATGCGGAAAAGCATCATACACGGATATGCCTCGTGGACGCCCTGCCGTGCTTGTCGCGCGGGGGGTGTTTTCATTATCATTGCCCCCGGTGCGGGCGGCTGGCCCGCCCCCGGCGTTCCGGACGGGCAAGGCCGGGGAACAACAGAAGGATTCACGCGATGGGCAGCAGGAAAGTGTACGCCGTTCTCCTGGCGGTGGTGGCGGTGTCGCTGGGCGCG
>JAKPUV010000478.1 GCA_029554925.1 Candidatus Hydrogenedentota bacterium
CCCGGACCGCCGGGGACCGGGGACCATGTGCGAAGAGACGTCAGCTGGTTGGAGATTCCGGCATGCGAAACGGATTGCGCGTTCTTCTTGTGGCGCTGGTGGCCGCGTGGGCCCTTCCCGTCCACGCGCAGTGGACCTGGACGCCCCAGACCGGCCGGTGGGTGAACATGAAGCGCCTGCCCAAGGAGACGGCGGAGCTGCAGATCGAGCACGCCCGCTCCCTCATGCTGCAGGGCGACCACCGCAAGGCCATGAAGGAGACGGAGAAGTTCACCCAGTACTACGCGAACGACCCGCTCGCCGACGAGAACCTGTTCCTGCGCGGCGAGATCCTGATGTCGTGGGGGAAGTGGATGGAGGCGGCCAAGGAGTTCCAGAAGCTGCTCGCCAGCCACCCCGAGACCAAGCGCCACGACGAGGCCGTCGCGAAGCAGTACGAGATCGGCGACCGGTACTACGACAAGGGCCTGGAGCGCATGCAGAAGCGCTTTGTCTTCTTCAACAAGAAGCGCCCGCTCAAACGCGCCGCCGAGGTCTACGGGATGGTGGTCGAGAACCAGCCCTTCACCGCCGGGGCCGCCCAGGCCCAGTACAAGATCGGCCTGTGCCATTTCACCCGAAAAGAGTACACCGAGGCCGCCTACGAATACCGCCGCGTCGTGGAGGACTACGCCTCCTCGGACTACGTGGACGAGGCGTCCTACGGCCTCGCCGAGTGCTACTACAAGGCGTCGCTCTCCCCGGCCTACGACCAGGCCCCCAGCCAGCTCGCCATCGAGGCCATGGACGAGTTCAAGGCCCGCTACCCCGAGGACGAGCGCAACGCGGGCCTCGCGGAGTGGCGCGGCGAGATGCGCGAGTCCATCGCCCGCCAGCGGCTCCAGACCGCCCAGTTCTACGAGAAGCGCCGCGAGTTCGCCTCGGCCCGCCTGTACTACGAGCAGGTCGCGGGCGAGTTCGGCGAGACCGAGTCCGCCGGGGCCGCCAAGTCCTGGCTTGAGGCCAACGGCGGTGTGACCCATGTCGGCCTGAAGTTCGGCGCGCGGCAGGCCCAGTGATGGGACGGCGGCCCACGACGGGTTTCTCCGGGCGCAACGCCCTGCTGCTGTGCGCGTGCGCGGCCCTGCTCGCGGGGTGCGGCTACTCCTCCGGCAGCAGCCTCGACCCCAAGTACCGCACCATCCACGTCTCCCCGTTCTATGACAAGACGCGGGAGTACGACCTCCAGGCGCCGCTCACCAACGCCGTGATCCGCAAGTTCACCCACGACGCCCGGCTCCAGGTGGTGTCCGCCGACGACGCCGACCTCCTGCTGGAGGGGATGATCGTGGACTTCACGCGGCGCGGCCTCATCTACGACAAGGACGACGAGACCACCCAGGCCCTGCTGGTCATCACCGCCGGCGCGCGCCTCACGGACCGCCAGACCGGCCAGGTGCTCTGGGAGGACCCCATGATCACCGGGGAGACCAGCTTCTACACCCGCGCGGCGGGCCAGTCCTCCGACCGGCTCCGCGGCAACGCCGAGGTTTTCCTGCCCACCGTGCGCTCCTTCCCCACGGAGGAGGAGAACCGGGCCGCCTCCGAGGCCCTGGAGCAGCTTGCGACCGCCGTCTTCCTGCGCGTCGTCGAGCCCTGGTGACCCCGGTGCACGTCGCCGAGTTCCTCCAGCAGGTCCGCGCGGGGGCCCTCTGGCCCGTCGTCCTCCTGTGCCCCGCCGAAAAGCCCCCCTTCAACCGCGAGCCCTTCGAGCCGTTCCTCGCCGACGAGGCCGTCCGCGCCGTCATCGAGGCCGCCGTGCCCCCCGGCATGGAGGACATCACCTGCCAGACCTTCCACGCCGACGAGACCCATCTCGGCCAGGTGCTGGAGGAGGCCTCCACCTACCCCTTCCTCGCTGAGCGCCGCGTCGTCATCGTCCGCGCCGCCGAGGCCTACAGGGACCTCCCCGCCGCCAAGACCTCGCCGCTGAACCTGCTCGCGGCCTACCTCGACCAGCCCTGCGAGACCACCCTCCTCGTGATGGTTGCCGCCGCCGTGGACCGCCGCAAGCGCTTCTGGAAGACCTGCGCGGAGAAGGGCGTCTGCCTCGTCGAATGCCCCCAGCTCGCCGACGCCGAGCTGCGCCGCTGGATCGCCGACCGCGCCGCCGCGCGCGGCCGCAGGCTCTCCGGCGACGCGGTCGCCGAGGTCGTCGAGCGCGCGGGCAGCCGCCTGAACGACGTGGAAAACGCCCTGAACATCCTTTTCGCCCACGCGGGCGCGGAGAAGACCACGCTCACCGACGGGGATGTGCGCGCCGCCTGCGCCGATGTCGCCGAGGAGACCGTCTGGACCCTCACCGACGCCATCGCCGAGTCGGACGCCGACAAGGCGCTCCACGCACTGCACCAGCTCCTGGCCATGAACAAGGCCCCCGAGGAAATCCTCGGCACCGTCAACTGGCTCCTCGAAAGCGCCTACCGCGCCCTGCCCGAAACCGCCGCCCCCGCCCCCAAGCCCTTCGTCAAGAAGAAGGTCGAGCCCCTCGCCGCCGTCCTCGGCCTCGAAAA
>JAKPUV010000499.1 GCA_029554925.1 Candidatus Hydrogenedentota bacterium
ATTCGCGCCCTCTTCGAACTTGCCGGCGCCGGTGATGAAGGCAAGGTTCGGGGGGGTCTGGGTCGGGTCAAGCTGGGCCGCGATCGTCGCCGCCGGTCCCTGAGACTTGAAGTAATTGTACTCCTTGCGGTTGGAGGCGCCGTCGCCGTCCGCATCCCCTTCCGGACCCAGCTGGGGAACGGAGTGGGTGATGGAAACGATGCCGCCCGCCGGCGGCTCAAGACCCAAGTCACTCAGCAGCGTCAGCAGGGCGTCAAGGGCCTGATTGGTCTGCGCGTCGCCGAGGGTGGGATACCCGGCCAGAATGGCGATGAGCCCGGGGGCAACCATGGGCACAAGCGCCGTGTAACTGAGGTAATTGGCTTGCTGAAGCGCCGTGCCCACAAGAGCCTTGAGGACGATGAAATTGTACTGGTAGGCGGCCAGCGCCTCCGCATGCAGCGGCTCGTCGGGGTCGTTCATCACCGCACCAAGCAGGGCAAGCTCATAGGCGCCGTCCGGAATGCCGTTGCCCGTGACCGGAATTTCGGCTTCCTCGTTGATCGGGCCGTTGATGTCCATGGTGAGGCACTGGAACAGCGCCGCGTAGGTGGGCAGCTCTTCGGCAAGGCCGCCGGCGGCGTTCAGCATGCAGAAAACCTGATCGGCATATCCGCAGAAGTCGTACGACCCAACGGCCGGCCAAGAGGAGGGCGGATCGTCAAACGGCGCGCCCTCGGCAATGAGGTTAAACGTCGGAAAGGGAACAATTCCCACCGCCAGGACGTCTGGGGGGCACTCGGCGGCCGAGTCATAGGGGTCGTGCTGCGCGAGAGCCGGCGCACCAACAAGCGCGACCGCAAGGGCAATAAGTCCAACGAGCATCTTCTTCATGACAGTCTGTCCTCCTTGGTTACAAAACCGATTTGGGCTTCAACATCCACACCACAAAGCCTCACGCAACATGCGAGAAATGCTTGCGGTCAACGCCCCGGGAGACGAGCCTGACGCACGAGCCCGTACGCGTCTTCCGTCACTTGCTATCTTACAACACTTTCCCCGGTTTGTCAACCCCTTTTTTCACCTATTTTCAGGGGGGGGGCCGTCCCGGGGGCGCCGGACAAAGTTGACAGGACCGGCCGTTCGTGCGATGATGGGGGAGGAGACGCCGATTTCATGGATTCTGATGGAAACAGCCTGAAAAACAGCCCCTCTCCCGCCCTGCCGGGGGTGTCCGTGGTGGTGCCCACCTACCGCGAGGCGGCCAACCTGCCGGAGTTGCTGGCGCGGTTGGACCAATTGCGCCGCGCCCAGGCACTGGACTTGGACGTCTTCCTGATGGACGATGACAGCCGGGACGGCACGCAGGAGGCCGTGGCGCGGGCCGGGCTGGACTGGGTGCGCCTGGTTGTGCGCACTGCGAACCGCGGGTTGAGCGCCGCCGTGATGGACGGGTTTCACCTTGCGGACAAGCCGGTGGTGCTGGTGATGGATGCGGACCTCAGCCATCCGCCGGAAAAGATTCCGGAGATGCTGGCCGCCCTTGCCGACGGAGCCGACTTTGTCATCGGGTCGCGCTACGCCCCCGGCGGCACCACCGCCGAGGACTGGGGATTCCTTCGGTGGGTGAACAGCCGGGCGGCCACGCTGCTGGCGCGCCCGTTCACGCGGGTGAAGGACCCCATGAGCGGCTTCTTTGCCTTTCCCCGGGCGCTGCTGGACGCGGCCCCGCCGCTGAACGCCGTGGGCTACAAGATCGGGCTGGAGGTGCTGGTGAAGTGCCGGTGCCGCCGGGTGGCGGAGGTGCCCATCCACTTCGCGCAGCGCCACCGCGGCGAGAGCAAGCTGAGCCTGCGCGAGCAGCTGCTTTACCTGAAGCACCTGCGGCGGCTGGCGGTGTTCAAATACGGCCATCTGGCCCACTTCTCGCAGTTCGCCGCGGTGGGTTTCCTGGGCACGCTGGTCAATCTGGCGGCCCTCACGGCCTATGACGCCGCGGGCGTGCCGCTCCAGGCCGCCCTGGCCCTTGCCATCTTCACCGCCATGCTTTTTAACTTTGTGCTGAACCGCCAGATCACCTTCGCCGAGTCGCGCGGGGGGAGCGCGCTCAAACAGCTCGGCGCGTTCATTGCGGCGTGCTCGGTGGGGGCGGCGGTGAACTGGGCGGTGGCGATGGGGGCGATCCGGGCGTGGCCCGCGCTGGAGCGCCTGCCGCAGGCGGCCGCCGTGCTGGGCATCCTCGCGGGGCTGACCTTCAACTATCTGGCGAGCCGCTACTGGGTGTTTGGGGGGCGGCGCCCGCGCTGAGCCCCTCCGGCAGCAGGGGCAGCACCATTTCCGCCATCGCGCGCGCCTTGCGCTCAATGCCCCGGTTCTTCATGTGGAAGATGTCCCCGAAAATGTCCTTGCTCCCGCGCACCCGGTCCGCCACGGGCAGGCAGGGAATCCCCCTCTCCCGGCAGAGCGCCTCAATCTCCCCGTTGTAGAGCCCCAGCGTCCGCAGGTAGGACGCGTAGGAGACGTATTTTCCGGCCCAGTTGCGCCGGGTGACGAAATCGAAGAAGTCGCGCTCGACCGGCGGGAGCTCCGCCGGGGGGAGGGGCGCGGCGAAGGTGCACAGGGCCACCCGGATGCCGCGCGCCGCCGCCTGGTCGCACAGAAACGAAAGGTTCGCGGTCATCTTCCTGACATCCCGCCGCTGCGCCGCCTCTCCCGGGAGGGCCAGGGCGTCCAGCACACGGAGGCTCCGCACGGCCCGCTGCAACGCCGACGCCCCGGTCACCCACTTGGGAAACAGGCCGTGGCAGATGTCGTTCGCGGCGTTGTACACCACGATCATGTCCGGCTCAAGCAGGAGGTAGTCGGCCAGTTTCAGGACATGCTTGTCGGAGTTGATGCCGGAAACGCCCGCGTTGACCACATCCACCCGCCTCCCGCCGAGGGCGCGGTTGAGATAGAACTCCAGAAGGTTCGGATAGGTCAGGTCGTTGGACGGCCCCTCCTCCGTGGTGGACGCACCCACGCACACGATGCGGAAGACGCCCGGCGGTTTCGGCAGGAGGACATTGTCGTCCCGGAACCCCGCGTTGTTGATCGAGAACTGCGCGGCGCGGCCGATGACATCCACCCGCTGCCGCAGCGCGGCCAGGGGCCGGTAGGTGAAGAAGGAGGAATCCCACAGGTCGTTGTCGTCCGGCAGGTCCCGCGGCTGGCGTGTGTTGGGGTAAAACAGCGCCACTGCGGGCGGGCCGCCCCCCTGCCAGTCCCCCGAGAAGGGGCGCGCATGAAACACCCGGTCCTCCCCGTCCAGCGGCGCGGTGAAGTCGTCCGCCGCGCCCGCGCAGGCCGCGCGCGCGCGCGCCGCCGCCTCCGCGCCCAGGCACTCCTCCAGCGACTGTCCGGGCTTAGGGGGCGCGGGGCCGTAGGCGCCGAGAATGTCCCCCTCCGCCGAAAGCGCCAGCACCTGCACATGGTACAACGACGCGAAGGGGCGCCGCGCCACCTTGTCCAGCGCGAAAAAGTGCTCTGCCCGCGCGCGCAGGACCGTCGCGGCGTCCCAGGCGGGGAGGGGCTCGCGGGTTTGGCCGGGCCCCCGGAACCGGTCGCGCAGGGCCTCGTCAAGCAGCTCCTCTGAGAACTGGTTGCCGTTCGTGCCGGGCTCGGGGACTCCGCTGCCGGACCAGGCGCGGATGTAGGGGTTGGTGTCCAGGACCCGGCGCCAGCGGGCGCGTCCCAGGACCTCGGCGCCCAGCAGGAGGACGATTCCCCAGAGCAGCGCCGAGCCCAGCAGAAAGACGGTGCGCGCGGTTCGGCTCATTGCGGGGAGCCGCCCCCGGTCCGCGCGGTTTGGAGCAGGTCGCGGAGGCGCTGGTCGTTCGGGTCGAGGGAGGCCGCCTTTTCCAGGGCGGCGATGGCGTCGTCCACACGGCCGAGGCCGTGGTAGGCGCGGCCGAGGCAGGCGTGGGCCCAGGCGTCGTTGGGCAGGAGCTGCAGGGCGCGCAGGCTGGCGTCCAGGGCCTCCTGGTAGCGGTCCATGTCGAGGAGGAGCATGGCGATGTTCACATGCGACCACGGGTAGTCGTGGAAGTCCAGCGAAACAGCCTTCTGGAACGCGGCGAGGGCCTCCTGGTTGCGCCCCAGCTCCTTCTGCGCCATGCCCTCGTAGGACCAGGCCCGCGCGAAGCCGGGGGTGATGGCCTGCGCCTTGCGCGCCGCGGCCACGGCGTTCTCGTACTCCCCGGCCCGCCAGAACTCCAGCGACAGGTCGCCGAACTCGCGGGCGGGCTCGCCGGAAAGGGCGTCCGCCGTGCCCGGCGGCATCACCGCGCCCGGCTCGCGTCCCACGCGGTAGAGGCACACATGCTGGATGCCGCCGAACTCGCGGTAGTCGAAGGACAGGCCGCGCAGTTTCAGCTCGCGCTCCAGGTCCGCGAGGGGTCCGCGCGCGTAATAGTCCGTCTGCGCCGTCACCCACACCCCCCGCCGTTCGCCCGGCGCGACGGTGGACGGCAGGTTCAGGTCGGTCAGGAAAGCCGCCTTTTCCGCCAGCACGTCCCAGCCGCTGCCGTAGTCCACAAGGTTCGGGACGGGCCCGAGGTTGTAGGCGAAGACCCGTTTCCACAGCCAGTTGTGCACGAGGATGAAGTCGTCCGTCTTCCCCTCCGCCTTCAGGGCGGCGATGGCGGAGCGCCAGTCGGGGTGCTGCGGCTCCGGCAGCATCAGGGAGAGCTGGTAGCCGTAGAAGCACAGCAGCAGGCCGACGGCCCCCGCGCGCAGGGACCGCCAGGGCAGGGCGGTGACGCCGCCGGCGAGGATGCAGTAGAGCGCGAGCGAGCAGTGCAGGGTGTAGCGCGGCATCATGCAGGGGCGCCAGAAGTACGACGCCGCGAAGAGCACCAGCGGCGGCAGCAGGAACCAGAGCAGCAGGAAGAGCTTCCACCGGCACGGCGCGCCGGCGGGCCCCTTGTCCGCCGCGGGGGGCGCGTCGCATCCGCCGGCGGCGCAGGCGGCCGCGCGGACCCTGAGAAGGTCCTTCGCGAAGAACCACGCGACCGCGAGCAGCACGGCGGCCATGTACCACGTCCCGACGGTCCACCGGAACGCCGCCACGGCGCCCGCCGCCTCCGGCACGAGGAAGAGGTTCCAGAAGGCCTCCGACGCGTTGAGCTGGTAGGTCATGCCGATGGCGTCGTCGGCGAAGAGGTCGCCGGCGAGCTCGTTCAGGTTGGGGACCCTCATCCAGGTGTCGGTGGACGACTGGTCCCAGAACCGGATGGAGGCGATGTACACGGCCACGGGGGCCACGGCGAGGACATGCAGCCCGATCCACTTGCCGATGCGCCGCCAGTCGCGGGGAAACGCGAGCGCCCAGAAGACGAATTCGGTGAAGGGGATCAGCACCGCGAAGGGATGGGTCCAGAAGAGGACCATGTTGTTCAGGCCGTGGAGAACCCACCAGCGCCGCCCGCCGCCGCCCACGATGCGCGCGTAGCTGTATACCGACACCGCCGCCAGCACCGTCATCAGCCCGTACATGCGGATCTCGCGCGAGAACTGGATGTGGATGGGCGACAGCGCCACGCACAGCATCACCACCAGCCCCCCGCCGGGGCCGAAGAACATCCGTCCCAGCAGGTAGGCCGCGGGCAGCAGCAGCATGCCGATGAATATGGAGAGGTACCGCTGCGTGTCGAAGTCGCTGCTGGCATGCCGGCTCCACAGGTACTCAAAGGTGTAGTAGAGCGGCATCGTCGCCGGGTCCATGGACCGGTTCTGTTTCCAGAACCCCAGCAGGCTGGGCGCGGTGTTCCGGATGACCATCTGGTTCCACCGCACGAACTGCGGGTCCGCGCTCCAGTCCGACGGCGGCTCCAGATGCACCACGCTGGTGAACTCGTCCCACCAGATGGACTCCCGCTCCAGCCCGTAGATGCGCGGAAGCAGCCCCGCCAGCAGGATCAGGGCGAACAGCAGGGCGTGCAGCGGCCGGCCGGAAAGGAAACACGGGCGCGGGGTCGGGGTGTCGGTGCTGTCTGTCACGGCGGTCTCCGGAATGCCCGCGGACGCGCCCCGGGCGCGCCGCCTGCCACGCGTCAGCTAGAGTTTCTTGACCTTCATGTTTCGGAACCAGATGGGGGCGCCGGCATGCTTGCCCTGGAGGCCGATTTTGCCCCTGGTGGCCATGGCGCTGAGGGGGCCGCCGAGCCATTCGGGGGCGTCGGAGCCGTCGGGGTTCTTCTTGGCGTCGGTCCATTTGGCCATGTCCATCGAGGCGACATGCTCGCCGTTCAGCACGACGTCCACCTGCTTGCCCCGGCAGTAGATGGTGAAGCGGTTCCATTCGCCGTGGGGTTTGACGGCCCGCTTGGCGGGGGCGAGGCGCCCGAAGACGCCGCCGCAGGTCCAGTTGGGGGCCACGTCGGCCCACTTGTCCGCGTAGTCGTCGAGGATCTGCACCTCGATGCAGCTGGTGATCCACTTGTCCATGTCGGAGCAGTACAGGAAGACCCCGCTGTTCGCCGCCTCGGAGTTCTTGAACTCCAGGTCGAGGGCGAAGTTTTCATAGTCCGCGGCGGTCCAGATGGCCTCGTCCTTGGTGGCGGTCAGTTCGCCGTTCTCCCAGTTCCACACGCCCTTGGGGTAGACCGCGTCGGACAGGTCCTTCGCGAACAGGTCCTTCCAGTCCGCGGTGGATTCGGGGTGTTTGGGGGCCTCCGCGGCCCACGCCGCCACCGCAAGGATCCCCCCCGCAAGCGCCATCAGGCAGGCAACCGGTTTCTTGGACATGACTCGCCGCTCCTTGTTTGCGCCGTCCGCAGGGTTCATTATCCCCCGCGCGCCCCGGCCAGTCAAGGCGTCACCCCCGCCTCACAGCTGCGCCTTGTTCACCAGGGCGGCGCACTCGGGGCGGTCCCAGGGGATGTCGGGGTAGTCCTTCCACATGGTGACGTCGCGGGTGAGCAGGCCGTACATCTCGGGGCGGCGCTGGTGCATGGTGCGCAGGTGCTTGCGTTTCCAGCGGAGCTCGGCGAGATTGATGACGGCGGTGACGGCGGCGTCGCCGGGCTGCTTGACGCGGGGCCACAGGCGCATCTGCTCGGGCGGGTCGTCATACCCCCCGGCGGGGGCGACGCAGCCGGGCCCGGCGAAGCCGGTGTTGAAGCCCATGGTGATGTTGGCGCCGACGACGCACCCGTAGCAGTTGGCGGCGGTGATGCAGTAGGCGTCCTCGACCATGCCGTCGCGGCCGTTGATCCAGAGGATGATCTCGGCGCCCAGGTAGGAGGTGCAGCCCCAGGCCTCGGGGAAGTAGCCGTCGTAGCACTGGAGGATGCCGACGGGGCCGAAGTCGAGGGTGAACACCTTGAACTCGCTCCCGAGCACGCCCTGCGCCTCCGCCACGGAGTCGCCGACGGGCGGCCAGAAATGGGGCGCGGGCCCCGAGGCGGGGTGGCTCTTGAGGTAGCGGCCCACGAGGGTGCCCTGCCGGTCCACGACCCAGGCGCTGGTGGCCCACTTGTCGCCGTGGGCCTCCACGCAGCCGGTAACGGCATTAATGCGGTGCTCCCGCGCGAGGGCGAAGAAGCGCTGGGCGGCTTCGGACTTCGGCGTGAGATTGTGGCCGAGCACGTACTCGGGGAAGACGACCAGGTCGGACCCCAGGTCCGCCGCCTGGCGGAAGAAGGCGGGCATGCGGTCGAGCACGGGCAGGATCCCTTCGCCCGCCGTGAGCTGAACCATCGTGATGGTGGCCGTGTCGCGCGGGCCGAGCGGCGGCAGGGCCGCCTCTTCCTTCTTCGTTTCCGCCGCCGACGCACCCAGGGCGGCCAGGCCCGTCACCCCCGCGCCCGACGCGATGAAGTTCCGCCGCGACACCGCCCCGCCGTGTTCCGTGTCCTGTGCCATGGGTTCCGCTCCCGCGTTTTGGGTTGTTTCGTTCCGCGCCTCACGCGCCGCCGTAATGGAACGCCTCGTCCACCATGGCGAAGTAGTTTTGCAGGGGGACGTAGTTGCACACGGTGTTGCCGGAGCCGAGGGCGAAGCGCCCGCCGGGCACGCAGGCGTCCATCACGCGGCGCACATGGGCGCGCAGTTCGGGCTCGGGCAGCCGGGCCAGCTTGTCCACGTCCACGCCGCCGAGGACGGCGATGCGGCCGCCGTGGCGCTGCTTGAAGTCGAAAACGGAGTTGCCCTCGTCCTCGTAGGAATGGCGGGCGTCAATGCCGACGTCGTCAATGAGGTCCGGCATGATGCTCTCCAGGTTGCCGCAGGAGTGGAGCAGGTAGACGAGGCCGTTGCGGTGGGCGAGGTCCGCCAGCCGCTTGTGCCACGGCAGCACCAGCGCGCGGAGCTGGTCCGGG
>JAKPUV010000516.1 GCA_029554925.1 Candidatus Hydrogenedentota bacterium
TGCGCCATCATGAGGAAAATCCTGGTGCTCATGCGCGCCCTCCTCATCAGTGGAAAACCCTACGTCCCCCTGTGGAAAAACCGCCCGCAACTCCAGGAGAAAATGTTCCTTGAGGCTTGATTCCCAGACACACTATCTTCACTTCGTTCGCAATGACGCGGAGACACACGTCATTGCGAACGAAGTGAAGCAATCTCGTGTCAGAACGCCCCAAGTCTGCCGCATCCCGCGGGTGAACCGGCATGTTCGCCGCTATTTCTGAACGTCTTTCCCGGAGGAATCGGGGACGGAGACGGACAGCATGCCGACATACAGGCCACCGGGGCCGGTGCGGCCCATGTCGGACGTGTAGAAGTCGGAAAGCGCGCCGTCCAGATACAGCGCGTCGCGGCATTTCAGCTCATCGCGGAAGAAGAGCGCGAAGTCGTTAAAGTTGACCGGGCTGAGAGACAGCACGAACATCGCCTCCGTCTCCGAGCGCATGCCCACGCCGCTGCGAATGTACAGGCTGTCGGAATCCGGGAGGAAGCGCGGGTGGATCTCGCCGTTGGACAGGAGCAGCGGCCCCGACTGGACCGCCAGGTCGGGCTTCATGTTGAGGGCTGCGTAGGCCTCCGTCTCCATGACCCGCCCCTTGCGGTCCTTCACGAAGAAGACGCCGTTGGGCTTCAGGAAGAAATTGCCCCCGCCCTGTTTCCGGTTGAGGGGCTCCATCTCCCTGCCGTTCTCGACATGCAGACCGAGGGGCGTGTAGTCCCGCGCATAGATGCCCGCGTTCGCGGCGAAGACCAAATGGCGGCCCTGTCCGGACAGATAGTCGCGCAGGGCATGGAAATGGCACAACGGCGTGCCGTCCTCCCGTTTCCAGTGGAGCGCCAGGTCCGCCGTGTCCAGCGGCACCCGGACCGTGAGATAGCGGACGCCCTTGCTGGAGGCGCTGTCCACCACCCACACCACGCCTGACGGGTAGACTGGAACCAGGTCCCCCGGCGCCCAGAGGGTGCCCGGGACCAGCAACAGCAGGACCAGCGGCGGCAGAAACCGTTTCACACACCACCCCTTTAAACGCGCCGCGCGCGGCGCAACGGGATCAGGGCACCGAGACGACGGGGACCTCGGCCCGCATCCGCGCAACCACCTGCCCGGCCATTTCCGGGGGCAGCGCCTCGCTCCAGTTGCTCCGGGTGACGGCGAGCACGGCCGGCAGCTCGCCGGCCGCGGGGTCGGCCGCCTCCACCGCGCCCGGCCCGACAACGCACACGCCCGTGTCAAGTTCCAGCCGGCTGAAGGGAACAATCCCCTCGCCGTTCACCTCAACCGTGACCTTGTCATTCTGCGATCCGGTCCAGGAGGCGTTGAACCCCGCGGCCCGGGAAAGGCGCGCATCGGGCGCGGGCGCGGTCAGCTCCAGGGGTTCCGGCGCGAAGACGTTTGCCTCATAGGAGGCGTCCCGCCTCTTGAAGACGAAGGTGTACCCCTCCTCCGCGGGGATCTCCGCGGTGTAGTAGTCATACGACTCCCCCTCCTGGCGGACCAGGGGGACCTCGTTCACCAGAATCTCGTCCCTCCCGCCCAGGAAGAGGAAGACATCGCCGCCGCGCACGCTGAAGGTGGCCTTGGCGACCGTCTTTTCCGGGGTGGTGACCACCTCGAAAAACACCGAAATCTCGCTGACGTCATAGAAAGTGGACCGCTGGTTCTTGCATCCCGCGGTCAGCACGACGCATCCAACGGCCAACAGAGCGGCGCAGGCGCGCATGGCAGTTTCCTCCTTGGTGGGGGCGGGCAGGAATCCGGCCCGGTGCCCCCATTCTGACAACCTGGCGGAAAAAATGCAAGACGTGCCCCCGGCTTGGGCATAATGGGGCGTTCCCCGGCCACAGGAGACCGACGCCCATGAGTCAAACCCCCAGGGGGCGGATCGCGGCGCTTGCCGCCGGCGCCCTTTGCCTTGCAGGGGCCCTCGCGCTTCTGCACCTCACGCTTCCGGAGGGCGTGGCGCGCGAGACGGTCACCATCGCCGGACCGGGCGGCCGCGTCTGCGGCGGCACCCTGTGGCTGCCCCCGAATCCCGCCGCGGTCGTTGTCATCGGCCACGGGGTGACGGAGAACCGGGGCTGCATGGCGGCGCTGGCGAAACTCTTCTCGGCGAACGGCCACGCCGTCATGGCGGTGGATTTCTGGGGGCACGGTCGCGCGCGGGTTCCCTTTGACTGGAAGGCCAATCCGGAACAGATTCACGCGTGGTGTGCCTGGGCACAGGAGCGTTTTCCCGGCCTGCCGCTGGGGTATGTCGGCCATTCCATGGGCGGGTTTGCGGGATCGGATGCTTTCGCGGAGGACGCGCACGGCGTGGGCGCTTTCATCGCCCTGGGCGCCCTGCCCCGGCGGATCCCCAAGCCCAAGACCCTGATTGCCGCCGGAAGGTTCGAGGAGCTCTTCTCCCCCGAGGAGGCGCTGCGAAAGGCGGGCGGGGACGCCGACGTGCTGATTTCCCCCCGGAGCAACCATGCCCTGGAGCCATGGGATTTCACCCTGGGGCGGGGCATGGTGGAGTGGATGACCGCAGCCCTCGCCGTGGAGCGCCCCCTCTCCTTCTCCGCCGTCCGGCATTTCGCCGCGCTGCTCGCGGCGCCCCTGGGCGTGCTGGCGGCCTTCCTGCTGGCCGCCGTTGCCGCGGGCTGCGCCGCGCGCGCGAAGGCCGCCGAGACGCGCACGCCCTTCGGTTTCGGGGCGCGGTTCTCGCCCTACCGCCCCGCCGCCCGTCTGTTCGGATGCGGGAACCCGTCGGGTCTGGTGCGCGTCTCCCCTCCCCTGACCGCCCTGCTGCGGGCGGCCGCCTTCTGCGCCGTCTTTGTGCTCGTCCTCTCGCTGGTTCTCGACCGGCATTTCTTCACCTCCCTCCCCGTCCATCCCGGCCGCACGGTGAAGTGGCTGGGGCTCGGCGGCATCCTCTCCGGCGTCGCCCTCCTCGACCTGTGGCTGCTGAACCGCGCCACGCCCAACCGGGGGGTGCGGCTGTTCCTTGTGGCCGCCCTCACGCGCATGTTCCCCTGGGTGCTTGGGGGCCTTGTGCTGTACCTCCTTGTGCCGGTGGCGGCGTTTGGCGGCATGATGCTCTTCATCCTGGCCTTCATTCTGGGGATGGTCTCCCTGGCCCAGGCGGCGGTGGTGCGGGTGACCGGCGATCCGCGCGCCGGGGCGCTGGCGGCCGGGATGCTCGCGGCCTATGTGTTCGCGTACTGGTTTCCCGTCACCTGACAACGGAGCAAGACAATGGCGAAGAAATGGCGCGTGGTAAAGCGGGTCCTCCTGGCACTCGCGGCGCTGGTTGTCCTGCTGGCCGCCGGCACGGCCGGCGCGCTGGGGTGGTTCCTCCACCGGACCCCCGGAAACGTGTTCGACTCGAACGGCGTGCCGATTTACTACACCGACGAGGGGGCCGGCGAGCCGGTGATCCTGGTCCACGGGGTGGCGGCGAACGCCGACCTCAACTGGCGCAAGCCGGGGGTGGTTCGGGCGCTGTCCGGGGATTTCCGGGTGATCACCATGGACCTGCGGGGACACGGGCTGTCGGGAAAGCCGACGGACCCCGCCCAGTACGGCATGGAGATGATCGAAGACATCACCCGGCTGATGGACCATCTGGGGCTGGAGAAAGCGCATGTGGCCGGGTATTCCCTCGGCGGGTTTCTCGTGCTGAAGCTGGTCACGACGCACCCCGAGCGCGTGCGCAGCGCGGCGGTCTGCGCAGCGGGATGGTCCTCCCTGGTCAAGGAGCTGGACGACATTCCCGCGCCCTATGAGAAGCCCGTGCCGGTGCGCCAGAAGCGCCCCGATCCCGAAGCGCCCGCCGCGCCCCCCGCTCCCCCCGCAGAGGGCGCGTCCCAGGACTCCGCCCGGCCCTCGCCCAAAGCGCCCAATCCCCTCATCGACTGGCTGCGCAACGAAATCGGGGACTTCGTGGTCGGCGACAAGGCACCCATCAAAGCCATGAAAAAGAGGTTCCTCGACCTGACGGTGGCGCGGGAGGAGATCGCGCGGAACCAGGTGCCCACGCTGTGCGTCATCGGCGACAACGACGGCCTCTATTATCTCGGCAAGGAGCTGGGCGAGATCATGGGCGCCGTGGAGTATGTGGAGTTGAGAGGGCCGAACCATCTGACCACCCCCGCGGACCGGAAGTTCAAGGAGACGCTTCTCGACTTCTTCCGCCGGCAGAGAACCGGCTGAGCGCGCGGGGAAAACGCGCGCAGCTTTTTTGGTTCCCGTTCACCGGGTCCGTGCTCTATAATGCCGGGAAACCCCCGGCCGCCGGAATCGCGGCCGCAGAACCAGGAGACCCCGCCATGCCGAAGATTGCCATGATCGGAGCCGGAAGCATCGTCTTCGCCAAAACCCTTTTCAAGGACATCTGCGCCACCCCCGCCCTTCGGGACAGCGAGTTCCGCTTCATGAGCCGCAC
>JAKPUV010000535.1 GCA_029554925.1 Candidatus Hydrogenedentota bacterium
GACCTTCGCCGAGAGCATCGCCCCCATGGAGGGCATGTCCTCCCTCGACAGCGAGGGATTCCACAGCCTGCCCGAGGGCACCAGCCCCGCCGCGAACGACCCCGCCATCGAGCAGTGGGTCCGCGACCAGCAGATGGAGGACCTGCTCTCGCAGATCAGCCCGCGCGACGCCACCATCATCCGCTACCGCTACGGGCTGGACGACGGGGCCGTCCACACGCTGGAGGAGACGGGCCGGAGATTCAAGCTCACCCGCGAGCGCATCCGCCAGATCGAAAAGGACGCCATGAAGCGCCTGCGCGAGTATCTGGCGGACAAGAAGAGCGACTACACCCTCCCCTGACGCGGTCCCCGCCGCGCCGGCGCTGCGCCGCGGCCGCCCCCGTCACTCGTGCTCCCACTTGATGACCCACGGGTCCCCCGTGCGCTCCTGGAAGGCCTTCAGCGAGGCGTGGAGCCGCTGGAGGGTCTCCGCGTGCGCGGGGTCGTCCGCGAGGTTGTGGATCTCGTCGGGGTCGGCCTCCAGATCGTAGAGTTCCAGGGGCGGGCGGTTCAGATAGGCGTCCAGGCGGCGTTTTCCGTAGACCTCGTCACCGCGCTTTCGGAAATCCTGCCAGGTCTCGGACTCCCACAGGTCATTCGCGAAGGGAAAAGACAGGCCGTTGGCCAGGTTCCAGATGAGCTTCCATTTGCCCTCGCGCACCCAGCGCATGGGGTAGTACATGGTCACCTGGTGGAAGGTGTGCGATCCAAACACGGTGTCCCATCCGGCGGGTTGCTCCCCGCGCATGGCCTCCAGGAAGGACCGACCCTGCACGTCGTCCGCGTCCACCGGCACCCCCGCCCAGGCGCAGAGGGTCGGCGTGATGTCCGCCCACGACACAAAGGCGCCGCAGACGCCGCCGGGGTTCGGCGACCCCGGCACCCGCGCCACGCAGGGCAGGTTCACCCCCGGCTCGTACACGTTGGTTTTCGCGCCGGGGAAGGGGATGCCGTTGTCGGAGACGAACAGCACCAGCGTGTCCTCGCCGTGGCCCGTCTCGTCCAGCAGGTCCAGCAGGCGCTCCAGCGCGCGGTCGGCCTGGCGCACGGACGCGTAATACCGGGCGAGTTCCGCGCGGCAGGCCGGCGTGTCCGGCAGGTAAGGCGGCACGATGACGTCCTTCGGGTCCGGCAGGTCCTCCGGTTGGTGCTTGAAGGGCCGGTGGGGCTCCGTCGTGCAGAAATAGAGGAAGAAGGGGCGGCCGTCCTTCGCCTCCATCACGGGGCGGCACTTCTCCGCCAGGAGGTCCGGCGTCTTCGCGTTGGGCACCGTCGTCTCGAAGGGGTAGACCTTCTCCGGCCAGACATGGTATTTCCCCGCCAGCGCCGTGTGGTACCCCCGGTCCGCGAGGCGTTTCGGCAGGCTCACCACCTTGTCGAAGGACTGGAAATGGTGCGCCGCGTGCTGCAGGCCGTACATGCCG
>JAKPUV010000562.1 GCA_029554925.1 Candidatus Hydrogenedentota bacterium
CACCTTCCTGCACCGGGACATCTACGCGGCGGTCTACACCACGAACCTGCTGATGCGCGCGAGCGACGCGCTGCTGACCAAGCCGAGCGAGCTGGCCTACTACCCCATCCCCACGCTGTTTCTGGAGCGGGTGGGGGGCCATGAGGCCTGGGGGGCGATCCGCGGCGCGGAGCTGGGCGCGGGGTCGCAGGAGTGCCGCGGAACGGCCGAGACGCTCCAGGCGCTCGACCTGCTCCTCGGCGGCGGCGACCTGCTGTCGCTGTGGTGCGACAGCATCCTGCGGCAGGACCGCGCGGGGGTGTACCACGGGGCCTACCGCGCCGTGGAATGGGCAACCGAATAAGGATCCGGACATGGACTTTCTGACAGGGCTGCACCCGGTCATGCAGGCGTTTCTCGCGGGCATGTTCACCTTTGGCCTGACCGCGCTGGGCGCGCTGCCCGTCTTCTTCACCCGCGAGGTCAACCGCAACTTCCTCGACGGGTGCCTGGGCGCGGCGGCGGGCGTCATGATCGCCGCGAGTTTCTGGTCGCTGCTGGCCCCGGCCATCGAGATGTCCGAGGAGATGGGCGGCATCCCCTGGCTGCCCGCCGTGGTCGGATTCCTGGCGGGCGGCGGCGCCCTCATGCTCATTGACAAGATTCTCCCCCACCTTCACCCCGACCGCAACAGGGGCGAGGAGGAGGGCATCCCCACCTCGTGGCGGCGGAGCACCCTACTCATTCTCGCCATCACCCTGCACAACATCCCCGAGGGGCTCGCCGTCGGCGTGGCCTTCGGCGCGGCGGCCAGCGGCATGGCCGGGGCCACCCTCACGGGCGCCCTCGCCCTCGCGCTGGGCATCGGCCTCCAGAACTTCCCCGAGGGCGCCGCCGTCTCGCTGCCCCTGCGCCGCGAGGGGCTCTCCGCGTGGCGCTGCGCGGCCTACGGCGCGGCCTCCGGCGCGGTCGAGCCCGTCGCCGCCGTGATCGGTGCGGGACTCGTCATTCTCATGCAGCCCATCCTCCCCTACGCCCTCGCCTTCGCCGCCGGCGCCATGATCTTCGTCGTCGCCGAGGAGCTCATCCCCGAGTCCCAGCGCAACGGCACCGACGTGCCCACCATCGGCCT
>JAKPUV010000583.1 GCA_029554925.1 Candidatus Hydrogenedentota bacterium
GGCGGAGATGCTGCTGGACCTGCCGCGGCCCTATTTCCTCCAGCCCTTCTCGCTGACCTTTTACCGGGGCACCGAAATCCGCGAGCGCGCCCTGCGCGAGATGCCCGACTGCGTGGTGGAGCCGGAGTTCAAGGACTGCTACCGCGTGGAGTTCGTGCCGAAGGAGGCGGTGAAAGTCATCTGCACGACCATCCACCGGCCCCTGGGACGCGCGCTCCTCCGCCGCCTGCGAGAGGCCCCGGACAGCCGCCTGACCCAGTTTTTCATGGACCTCGCCGGGTTGTACCACCGGATGGTCCTCCAGCCCGTGACCATGCTGCGCCTCCTGCGCCGCTCGCAGCGGGACAGCGTGCTCGGGGCGCTGAAGATGCTCCCCGTGGTCGTGGACTTCCGGTTCATCACCACGTTCAACCTGCTGCACAACACGAAGGACTCCACCGAGGAGTGACCCGGCGGCGCGCCCGCCCCTGGAAGACGACACCGCTATGCGCGTTCTGTTCCTCTCCGTACAGCGAAACCTGAACATCATCGGTCTGCGCTACATACACGAGTGCGCCCTGGAGGCGGGGCACGACGCGAGGTTCCTGTTCCTCAACCGGTTCAACGACGGCGGCGAACCCGCGCTGGAGGCGCTGCGCGCGTTTGTCGGGGAGTTTGATCCGGGCATCGTGGGACTCAGTCTCACGGCCCACGACTCGCCCCCCGTCCGCTCGCTGACCGGGCTCCTCAAGCAGTGGTTCCCCGCGCTTCCCGTGATCTGGGGCGGCATCTACCCGACCACGGAGCCCGAGGCCAGCCTGGAGTTCGCCGACTACATCTGCCGCGGCGAGGGCGAGGAGATGATGGTGGAGCTGCTGGACGCCCTGGAACACGGGCGGCCGGTGGACGACATCGCGAATCTGGGGTTCAAGCGGGACGGCGAAATACGGCTCAACCCGCTGCGCCCGCTGGTGACGGACCTGGACCGGTTCCCCATCCTCGGGCCCCTGCCCTCGATGGGGTACATCCAGTCCAAGGTCGCCGTGGAGCCCGTCACCCTCGGCCATCTGAAGAAGTACAGCCTCTTCCGGGGCACCATCTACCGCATCCTCGTGTCGCGCGGGTGCCCCATGCACTGCCACTACTGCGCCAACTCCTTCCTCATGCGCCTCTACCCCGACTGGGGGCTGCGGTGGCGCTCCGTGGAGAACGTGATCCGGGAGCTGGAGCAGGCCATCAAGATACACCCGGCCATCAAGTTTGTCACCTTCGCCGATGACTGCGTCTTCAGCATGAAGCTCGACCTCATGCGGGAGTTCTGCCGCGAGTACAAGGCCCGGGTGAACCGCCCCTTCGCCGCCAAGGCGACGCCCGCCCACATCTCGCGGGAGCGCGTGGACCTCATGGTGGACGCGGGCCTCGCCTGGGCCAACGTGGGCCTGCAGGACGGAAACGACCGGGTCTGCAAGGAGGTGTACGGGCGCCCCATCCCCGTGGCCCAGTTCGAGAAGGCCGCCCAGATCCTCAGTGAGTACCCCGTGGCGGCGTATTACGACCTGATCCTGAACAACCCCTTCGCCACGCGGGAGGAGGACGTGCAGACCGCCGAGCTGCTGGCCCGGATCCCCCGGCCCTTCTTCCCGCAGGCGCTCTCGCTGACCTTCTTCCAGGGCACCCAGATCCGCGAGCGCGCGCTGAAAGAGTGCCCCGAGCAGGTGGTGGACCCCGAGACGAAGGACATGTACCGCTCCGTGTACCGGCCGGAGGACGAGCTGAAGATCATCGCGTCGGTCCTGCACCGGCCCCTGTGGCGCGCCCTCCTCGCGCGCTTCAAGAAGGCGCCGGACAGCGGCCTCACCCGCGCGCTGGTCCGGATGGCCGGGTTCTACTCCCGCATGGTCCTCTTCCCCCTCCTCTTCTTCCGCCTGCTGGTGCGGTCCCAGCGCAACTCGCTGTGGACGGCCGTCAAGCTGCTGCCCTACGTGGTGGACACGCGCCTCATCAGCAACTTCGACCTGCTCCACAACACCAAGGACTCCACGGAGGAGTGACCGTGTCCGGGACGCCGCGGCGCGGGTGGTATACTGGCGCGGCCGCCCGCCGCGTCGGCGGTGTTTTCCGGACCATGGGAGCCTGAAGGTGGAACCCGCGCGCACAGACAAATCCCCCCGCCGGACCGTTCCGGTGCTGTTTGCGCTGGGGGCGGTGCTGGTGCTGGGCGCCTTTGTCCGCTGGCAGTATTTCCAGGAGCTGCGCGCCGCGCCGGACTTCACCTTCCCCCTGAACGACGCGCAGTTCAAGGACTATTGGGCGCGCGCCCTGCTCTCGGGCGATTACACACCGCCGCCGGGGCGCAACAGCCCCTTTTTGGAGGGCTATCCCCTGCCCAATCCGCCCGGCTACTCGTGGTTTCTCGCCGGGGTTTACGCCTGCTCGGGGGGCAGCTACGCCGCCGCGCGGGGCGTCCAGTTTGCCCTTGGGCTGGCCACGGTGGTCCTGCTCTTCTTCCTGGGCCGGCGGCTGGGGGGCAACGCCGCCGGCCTGTGCGCCGCCGCGCTGGGCGCGGTCCACGGCACCTTTGTGTACTACGAGGGCGAGCTGAACCAGCCCCCGCTGGTCAATGCCCTGCTCGCCGGACTGGTGCTGCTGGGCCTGTGGTGGCGCGACCGGCGCTCGTTCTGGGCCGTCGGGCTGGCCGGAATGGTCACGGGCCTCCTCATCCTGACGCGCCCCGAGACGCTGCTGCTGTTGCCTGTTGTCGGCGCGTGGTTCGTGCTTTCCCTGCCGAAAGGGCGGGGACTCCTGCCCCGGCTGGCCGCGCCCGTCCTGTATGCCGCCGTGTCGCTGGCCGTCGTCGCGCCCGTCACCCTGCACAACTATGTCGCTTCGAAGTCGTTCTGCCTGGTTTCCTACGGCGGGGAGGTCTCGTTCTACCTGTCCAACAACGAAACGGCGGACGGGGTGCGGCCGGACGCGCCGGACCTCCGGGCCCACATCGCCTCGGGCAACTGGACCCTGTTCGACTGGCCGGAACTGATCACCAACTACAACCAGGCCACTTTTGGGAGGCAGGTCCCCTACTCGGAGTTTCAGCGCCACTTCACACAGCGCGCGCGGGACTACATCCTCGCCCATCCGGGGGAGACCGCCCGCCGGGTGCTCAAGAAGCTCCTCCTGTTCTGGGGGCCCGCCGAGGTGGACGAGAACAAGGTGGTCCACTACGAAATCGGGCGGTCCGCCGTGCTGCGGCGGCTGCCGGGTTTTGCGCCGGCCTTCGCGCTGTTCCTGACGGGGCTGCTGCTCTTCCTCCTGCGGGGGCCGCGCGCGCCGTGGTCGGCGAAGTCCGGCGCGCCCGCCGCCGCGTGGGGTATGCTCCTTGTCATTGCCGCCACCTGCGGCACCTTCCTGCTCTTCATCGTCAACGCCCGCTACCGCCAGCCCGTGATCCCCTTCATGCTGGTCTTCGGCGGGTACGCCCTTGCCACCTTGGGCCAGTTCGCCGCGCGGCGGCGCTGGGGCGCCCTCGCGGGGGGAGGCGTCTGCCTAGTCGCGCTGTTCCTGCTGGTCCGCGTGCCCCTGGTTCCCTTCACCCCCGATCTGGCGCGCTGGCATGACGAGCGCCGCCAGGCCTACACCGCCACGGGCCGCCTCGCCGACGGTGCGGCGGACACGGAGGCCTGGCTGGCGCG
>JAKPUV010000592.1 GCA_029554925.1 Candidatus Hydrogenedentota bacterium
CTGCTGGCGTACTACGTGCTGCGCGTGACCATCGCGGAGGCCGCCCGCCGCGAGGGCTGCGCCCCGCGCGCCCTGTCCTTCGTACACGCGGTCCACGTTGTCAGGCGGCATCTTGCTTTTTCCCCCTCAGACCCCGGAGCAAATGAAAGAGGCCTATGAGCGTATTCTTCTGGACATCGCCCGGGACAAGGTGAGGCCAAGGACCGGGCGGCGCAACATCCGCTGCGTAAAACGCGTGCGCAAAACGTTTCCCTGCGCCCCCAAAACCCGGTCCCGAGCCCTGCCACCATGCACAGGCCTAAAGATTCTAAAGTGAATGGTATTAGGCTGGAGCCTGGCGATCCCAGGGGGCGGGACCGGCGTTCTCTTCTGCGGGCCCTCGGCGGGCGACAAAGTTGCAGGCGGGGGCCGCCGTTGGGCAGAGTCTTGACGGTCTTTGCGCCCCGGCGGGGCGCGCACAAGGAGGCGGTCATGGCACATTCCGGAGCGGCGGCGCCGCGCGCGGACGGCGGAAGTTTGGCATATGTGTACCTGCTTTCCGGGGTCGCGGCGCTGGGCGGGCTGCTGTTCGGCTATGACACGGGGGTCATTTCGGGGGCCATCGGCTTTCTGAAGGAGCGCTTCGCGCTGGACGCCGTCATGGAGGGGTGGGCGGTGTCGAGCGCGCTGGTTGGGTGCGTGGGGGGCGCGCTGTGCGCGGGGGTGCTCAGCGACGCCTTTGGCCGCCGCAATATCCTGCTGCTGGCCGCCGCGCTGTTCACCGTGTCCGCCATCGGGTCGGCGGTCCCCCGCAACCTGGCGGAGTTCGCCGTGGCCCGGATTCTCGGCGGGGTGGGCGTGGGCATGGCCTCCATGCTGTCGCCGCTGTACATCGCCGAAATCTCGCCGGCGCACGTCCGCGGGCGCATGGTCTCCCTCAACCAGTTCGCCATCATCTCCGGCTTTCTGGTGGTGTACTTTGTGAACGCCCTCATCGCGTGGCTGGGCGAGTCGGGCGCGGGCCGCGCATGGAACGTGCAGTGGGGCTGGCGCGCCATGATGGGCTCCGAGGTCGTCCCCTGCGCCCTGTTCCTGGGCATGTTGCTGCTGGTGCCCGAGAGCCCCCGCTGGCTGGTCAAACGGGGCCGCGCCGAAGACGCCCTGCGCGTCCTCACGCGCACCGTGGGCGCGGCGGCGGCCCGGGCCGAGGTGGACGCCATCACGGAGGCCCTCGCGCGGGAGGAGAAGCCCTCCATTGGCGCGCTCTTCGCGCCGGGGATGCGGATGGCGCTGGGCGTGGGCGTCGTGCTGGCGGTCCTCCAGCAGGTGACGGGCATCAACGTGGTGCTGTACTACGCGCCGAAGATTTTCGAGAGCGCGGGCTTCGGCGCCACCGCCGCCATCGTGCAGACCGTCGGCGTGGGCGCGGTGAACCTCGGGTTCACGCTCGTGGCGATCTATGTCGTGGACCGTGTCGGGCGGAAACCGCTCCTGCTCGCGGCGTCGGCGGGCATGGGGCTGTCGCTTTTCGCCCTGGGCACCGCCTTTGTCACCGGGTCCCTCGGCGGGCCGCTGGTGCTCCTGTGCGTGCTGGCCTATGTGGCCTTCTTCGCCGTGGCCATGGGCCCCGTGGTGTGGGTGGTCCTCTCGGAAATCTACCCCACCCGCCTGCGCGGCACGGCCATGTCCGTGGCCACGCTGTGCCTGTGGTGCGCGAACTTTGTGGTGACCCAGACCTTCCCGAAACTGCTGGAGCTGTTCGCCGGCAAGTCGTTCTTTGTCTACGGGGTCCTGTGCGTCGTGGCGCTGGTGTTCGTGGCGCGCTTCGTCCCCGAGACCAAGGGAAGGCCCCTGGAGGAGGTCGAGGAACTGTGGACAGCACGGCGGCCCTGACGCCGCGGGAGGACACGACATGACATC
>JAKPUV010000594.1 GCA_029554925.1 Candidatus Hydrogenedentota bacterium
TGCGCCAGAGGTTGCCCCCGGCGGCGCGGCCCCAGGTCCACACGTCCGCCCGGCCGTACTGGCAGATGCTGAACACAATGTCCCGCCCCGTGGCGTCGAGGGCGTCGCGCATCAGCCGGAAGGGGCGCATCCAGGAGGCGCGGTCGTCCCCTCCGGCGAAGCGGCCGTAGGAGCACCAGTCGTACTTGAGGAAGTCCACGGTCCACGCGCCGTAGGCCGCGGCGTCCGCCGCCTCGTGCTGGTAGCTCCCCGCGTATCCCGCGCAGGTGCCGGGGCCCGGCGAGGAGTACAGGCCGAACTTGAGCCCCAGCGCGTGGATGTGGTCCGCCAGGGCCTTCATTTCGGGGAACCGTTCCGGGTCCCCCGCGATGGCGCCGTCGTCGGCGCGGTCGGCCTGCCAGGTGTCGTCTATCACCACATAGCGGTAACCCCGGGCGGCGAGGCCGGATGCGGCCAGCCGCTCTGCGGCGTCCCGCACTTTGGCGTCGTCCACATGGCCCGCCCAGACGAACCACGAATTCCAGCCCATGGGCGGCGTGAGGGACATCTGGCCGGGGCCGCAGACTACCGTCAGGCTGCGCGTGTCCGTCCCGTGGGTGTTTTCCACGATCACCCGTGTTTCAAAGCGTCCCTCCGTTTCCAGCGCGCCCGACAGGATTCCCCTGTCCGCGTCCAGCGCCAGTCCGGGGGGCATCGGGTCCACGGAGAAGCGCAGCGGCCCCTCCCCTGTCGCGCCGAGCAGAAACAGGAACGGCGCGCCTGGGCTGCCGCCCGTGATGCGCGGGCCGTGAAGCGCGGCCGCCCTCCCGGGGGCGCAGTCGGCGATTTCCAGCGGATCCGTGTCCGGATGGGCGAACACGGGGACCAGTTCCCCCGCCGCGCCGTTCTCCACTTCTATCCAGGCGTCCGCCCAGTTGGCCAGGTCGTGGTCGTTGCCGTCCCCGGCGTCGGTGATGACCAGGTCCATGACCTGCGCCCCCGTGAGGGGGATGGATATCTCCGCCGGGGGCATGCCGCCGCGCAGCACGCCGGAGTCGAAGACCTTTTCGTTGTCCACCCACACCTCGAAGAGGACGCTCCCCTTCCCTTCCGTCTGGTCATCCACCCCCGCCACCGCATGGAAGAGGGACGCCTTTCCGTTGAGGAGGACGAAGAACTCGCTCTGGGCCTGAACGCCGATGCCCGCCTCATGCGTCACCCCCCCGAGGCGGATGGGCTTGCCCGACACGGATCTGCCGGGCTGGGGCGCGCCCTTGCCCGAGAACATCCGGGAGAGGTCGAGTTTCTCCAGCGG
>JAKPUV010000607.1 GCA_029554925.1 Candidatus Hydrogenedentota bacterium
AGCGCCACCTCCGCCTTCGGCCTGCCCAGTGTGGAGTCCAGGGCCAGCAGTTGGCGGTTGAGGTTGGTGATGTCCACCCGGTCATTGTCCACGAGCATCAGGCGTCCCACGCCGGCGCGGGAAACCGACTCAAACGCATAAGAACCAACGCCGCCCAATCCGACAATCATCACGCTGGCCGCGTCCAGACGGGCCACCCCGTCCTCGCCCACCAGCCGGGCGGTACGTTCAAAGCGCGGGTTCATGGTGGAATCCAAACAGTTTTTCGGCGTTATTTGTTGTTTTATATGCGATTTCCGCCTCGGGAACCTCCAGTATTTCCGAGGCCGCACGCAGATTGTAGAGGATATTGGCGGGGGTATTGGGGCCAAGCCCGTGCCGCTCCACGGGGGGAATATCCGGGGCGTCGGTCTCCAAGAGCAACGCATCCGGATAAATGCGGCGAAGCGCCTGGGCGCGGCGGAGGCTGTTTCGATAGGTGAGAATGCCGCCCAGGGAAAACATGAATCCGTGCTCCATGAACGTCTCGGCCACCTCCGCGCTCCCAGCGAAACTGTGAACCAGTCCGCCCCGGGCGGGGGCCCCCTCCCCTTTCAGCACCGCCAGAGTCTCATTGAAGGCCTTTCGGCAGTGGAGCACCACCGGAAGATTCATTTCCCGGGCCACGGCCAGCTGACGGCGGAAAAAGTCGAGTTGCAGGTCAAAAGGCGTCCGGTCGGTGACGGTGTCCAGCCCGATCTCCCCCACCCCGACCGCCCCCCGCTCCAGGGCTTCGGGAAGACTCTCCAAGCATTCGGGGGAAGTCCGGCCGCAGTACCAAGGATGCACCCCCAGCACCCAGGAAACGTCCGGATGGGCCCGGGAAAGGGCCAGCGAGGGTTCCCATTCCTCCGGCAGCACGGCGGCGGTCACGAATCGGACGATGCCCGCCCTTCGGCCCTCCTCCAGCACCGGGCCGGGGCCGCCCCCAAACTCCTCCGCCAGCAGATGGCAGTGGGCGTCCACCAGCGGCGGACAGGGGCGGGGCGGGTCACTTGGCATCCGGGGCCTTCCCGCTGAGCAGCGCCTGCACCTCCGGCGTGTCCAAGTTCTCCTTCGTGACGATGGTGACGCCGGTATCAATGACCTTGGGCACTTCCTGGCCCTTGACGGCGGCGATGACGGCCTTGACGCCCTCATATCCCATCTTGAAGGGGTTCTGGACCACGAGCGCCTGAATGACGCCCTCCTTGAGGGCGGCGATCTGCTCGGGGGAGGCGTCGAAGGCGACCAGCTTGACCTCGCCCACCTTGCCGAGGCCGCGCAGGGCCTGGGCCGCGCCGATGGCGGCGGGCTCGTTGGCGGCGAAAATGCCGCCCAGGGCGGGGAAGGCGGTGATCATGTCCGTGGTGACGTTCATGCCGATGGCGATGTCGCTCTGGCAGTAATTGGTGGCGGCGAGCTTGAGGCCGGGGTGCGCCTGCAGCCCCTCCTTGAACCCCTTTTCCCGCAGCTCGGACGTGGCCGCGCCCGGCACAAAGGGAATCAGGCCGACCTCGCCCGTGCCGCCCATCAGTTCGGCCAACTTGTCGGCGGCGAGTTTCGCCCCGGCGACATTGTCCGTGGCCACGAAGGACTTGGGAACGTCGGATTTCACGCCGGAGTCAAAGGTGACCACGGGAATCCCGGCGGCATCCGCCTGGGCGACCGCCGTGGCCAGCGCGTTCTCGTCGCAGGCGGCCATGACGATGCCGTCCACGCCCCGGTTGATCATGTCCTGCATGATGTTGATCTGGCGGTCAATCTCGGTCTCCTTGGTGGGGCCCTGCCAGATCACCTTGGCGCCCGTCTCCGCCGCGGCCGTCTCGGCGCCGGCGCGCACGGTGACCCAGAACTGGTGGGTCAGCCCCTTGGGAATGACGGCGATGTCCAGTGTCTCCGCGCCGCCCGCCTGGGTGGCGGGGGTGGACGAAGGGCCGCCGCAGCCCGCGGCGAGCGCAAGGGCCAGCAGTGTCACAACGAAAGCCGGTTTCTTCATCTCGTGTCTCCTGCGCGTCCTGTCAACGCGCGTCACATGACCCGGTAGCGTTCCCCGGAACCCTCGATTTCAATGGCAATGGACCGCGACTGCACCCCGATGAGCCGGGCGCGGGTGTCGGGAATGATTTCGCCGACATAGACTTTCTTCAGGTTGATGATGGCGGACGGCTCGGGCTGGGTGGGCGTCGCCACGCGCAGCACGTTGAGGCGCAGTTCGGTGAGCCCGTGGCGGCTGCGCTCACGCTCGCCGAGGCGCGGCAGGGCGTTGATCTCCTCCTCCGTGAGGGCGGCCCCGCGGCTCTTGGGCGGCGGCACCGTCTCCACCACGGGCGCGGGAACGGCCGCCGGGGCGGCGGGAAACGCGGTTGGGAGGGGAATGCTCTCCTGCGGCGCAGGCGCGGGCGCGGGCGCGGCGGTTTCCACCGGGGGCGCGGGTTCGGGTTCCGGCGGTTTCGGCGCGGGGGGAGCCTTCGGTGCCGGAGCCGCAGCCACGGGAGGTTCCACCGCCTTCGGCGCGGGCGCGGGCGTTGGTTCCGGTGCGGGCGCCGGAGGCGCGGGCTCGACCGTCGCCGCGACAGGCTCAGGCTTCGGCGCGGGTGTTGGTTCCGGGGCGGGGGGCGCGGACACCGGCTCCGGCGGAGGCGCGGGCTCCGGCGCGGGGGACGCGGACACCGGCTCCGGCGCGGGAACGGCGGCGGGCGGGGCCGGGGCAACCGGGGCAGGAACCGCGTAGGTGGTCTGGGTTCTGGGGGCCGAAGGCGCGTTGAGATAACGGACGGCGACCAGGGCGACCACCACACACAGGGTGACCGTCAAGAGAAACGCCATGCCGCCACCGACCATCATCATGAAGGGCTTGAGGGAGGAGGGCTCCCCGCCGCCGCGCCGCCGGGGCGGACCCGCGAGCAGTTCCCGGGCGGCCTCTTCGGGTTCCAGGGGCAGGGCGTCGGCGGCGCCCTGCGCCTCGGCGCGGGCGCGGTCCTCCTCCATCTTGTTCAGGGCGTCCAGGATGGAACTCATCGGATGTTCCCTTCCAGGGCGGATACCCTCCGTGCCCTCATGCGGGGGCGTGCCTTCTGGGGACGAGAATGAGACTCCCGGCGACCGGTTCGGTCTGCGTCTTCTCCCCGGCGTTGAGGGGCGCCGGGGGCAGCGACTCCTGGAACGGACTGGGAAGATCCTTCACCTCCACCAGCGTCTCCCCGCCGGCCCGGCGGTCATCCTGGTCCGCCGCGGCCGCGGGGGGCGGCGTCTCCGCGGGGGCCGGTTCCGGGGCGGGCGCGGGGGTTTCCGGCGGCGCCGCCGTTTCGGGCGCGGGCGTTTCCTGCGCGGCGGGTGCCTGGGACGCGGTGGCCGCTTCGGGGACCGGCGGCGCGGGGGACGGGGTGATGATCGGGAACTCCACCGCCGGTTTTGCGGGGGCGTCTGTGCGCTTGGAAACCGTCGCGGGGGCGGGCGCCGGAGTCGTTGGGGATTCCCCGGCGGCGGCCTCGGCGGTGAGGGCGCGGGGCCGGAGGCTCGGCGCGCCGTTGGCGGCGGTCCAGGCCATGAGCACCATGCGCACCTGTTTCCCGGCCTTGCCGTCCATCTTCAGGCCGGACTCGGCCTGCACGCCGGCCACGGCGGAGGCGGTGTCGCTGTCATACACGTCGCTGGTGTTG
>JAKPUV010000626.1 GCA_029554925.1 Candidatus Hydrogenedentota bacterium
GCGGAACCGCGCGGTGGAATGGAACATTGACAAGCGGCGGATCGCCGCGACGGGCACCTCCGCCGGGGCATGTTCCAGCCTGTACCTCGCCCTGCACGACGACCTCGCGGACCCGGACAGCGCGGACCCCGTGGCTCGTGAGTCCACCCGTCTCTGGTGCGCCGCCGTGGACCGTGCCCAGACCTCCCTCGACCCGGCGCAGCTCCTCGAATGGACGCCCAACAGCCGCTACGGAGGCCATGCCTTCGGGTTCATGGACCCCGGAGACCTCACCACCCGCGACACCCGCTTCGCCGAGTTTCTGTCGCGCCGCGGGGAGGTGCTGCCGTGGATCAGGCAATACTCCCCCTACGAGCTCGTTTCCCCGGACGATCCACCGCTCTACCTCAGTTACCGTGAGGCCCCGGCGCTCGGGAAGAACCAGAAAGACCCCACGCACACGTCCAACTACGGCGTGAAGTTTCAGGAACGCTGCCGCGGGGCGGGCGTGGCGTGTGAGTTCTTTTATCCGGGCGCGCCCGGCGCGCGGCACGCGGACATTGCGGCGTTTCTGATTGAGACGTTGAAGAAGTGATCTGCGCCATTCCTGCGGCGCGCGGGGCCCGGTCGGGTTCTTGAGGCGCGCCGGATTCTTCGTCATAATGGCCCGGCATTCCGAAAACAAAGGAGGCGTCATGAAAAGAAGGGCTTTCTTGAAGGCGGGCGGCGCGGGGGCGCTGTCCCTGCTGCTGGGCCGCGCACCGGCACGGGCGGCGCAGGACCGCCCGAACATCGTGTGGATCCTGGCCGAGGACATGTCCTGCCATTTCGGCTACCAGGGGGAGAAGACCATTGCCACCCCGAACGTGGACCGGCTGGCCCGCGAGGGCACGGTCTTCGACGCGGCCTACGTCACCTGTCCCGTGTGCTCGCCGAGCCGGTCGGCCCTGATCACGGGCATGTACCAGACCACCATCGGCGCGCACAATCACCGGAGTTTCCGGGGCACCCTCAAGAATGACCTGACCCCGCCCATCCGGCCCGTGCCGGAGCTGTTCCGCGAGGCGGGCTACTATGTCTGCAACGGCTCCAACGCGACGGCGGACACGCACGGAAAGACGGACTACAACTTCACCTACTCCGGCGCGCTCTATGACGGGAAGGACTACACGGGCCGGGCGCCGGGCCAGCCCTTCTTCATGCAGTTCCAGCTCCACGGCGGCAAGAAGCGGAACGCGAAGGTCCCCAATCCCGTGTCGCCGAACGCGGTGACGCTGCCGCCGTACTACCCCGATGACCCGGTGATGCGCGAGGACTGGGCGGAGTACCTGAACTCCGTGCTGGACGTGGACCGGGAGGTGGGCGAGATCATGGCGCGCCTGCGCGCCGACGGCCTCGCGGAGAACACGGTGGTCTTCTTCCTCACGGACCACGGCATCAGCCACGCCCGGGGCAAGCAGTTCCTCTACGAGGAGGGGACGCGGGTCCCGTTCATCGTCTGGGCGCCCGGCCGCGTGCCCGCCGGGGAG
>JAKPUV010000631.1 GCA_029554925.1 Candidatus Hydrogenedentota bacterium
GTCGCGGGGCCTGGTCCACACGCCCGCCGACCTCTTCCTGCTCACGAAGGAGCCCCTGCTGGGGCTGGAGCGCATGGGCGACAAGTCGGCGGACAACCTGCTGGCGGCGCTGGAAAAGGCGAAGAACCGGCCCCTGAGCCGTCTGCTTCACGGCCTCGGCATCCGCGAGGTCGGCGAGCACCTCGCCGAGAACCTCGCGGGGGGATTCAACACCATGGACGCCCTCTCCGCCGCGACGGAGGCGGAGCTGCTGGCGGTGGACGAAGTGGGCGGGGTCATTGCGGCGAGTGTGCGCGAGTTTTTCGCTGTTCCCGAGAACCTCGCCCTTATAGAGCGACTGCGTGACGCCGGGGTGCGGCTGCATCAGCGCGACGCGGACGAGGCGGCCGACGACGGGCCGCGCCCCTTCGAGGGAATGACCTTTGTGGTGACGGGGGCGCTGGAGGGCTGGTCTCGCGACGAGGCGCACGCCCTGATCAAGCGCCTCGGCGGCCGCCCGACAGGCAGCGTCAGCAAGAAGACCACCTCTGTGCTTGCGGGGTCCGATGCGGGGTCCAAACTGGACAAGGCACTGGCCCTCGGCGTGCCCGTGCTGACGGAGGCGCAGTTCCGCGAGATGACCGGGGGGGACGGCGCATGAGCGAGCACACCGTCCCCTGCCCTGAAACGCTGGACCAGACCACGGGCCGGGAGCTGTTCCAGTCCGTGCGGACGGCCGCGCCGAAGC
This sequence comes from Candidatus Hydrogenedentota bacterium, assembly GCA_029554925.1. Classification (GTDB taxonomy): domain Bacteria; phylum Hydrogenedentota; class Hydrogenedentia; order Hydrogenedentales; family CAITNO01; genus JAAYBR01. Next base: position 728 of record JAKPUV010000631.1, read on the forward strand.
GGGGCGAGGCGGTCGTGCTGGACCTCGCGGGCACGCGGTCCATGGACTCGCAGGGCGGCGCGTGGCTCATCCAGACGGCGCGGCTCGTGCGGAGGCGCGGGGCGGCCGTGTCGTGGCGGGGGCAGTCCGGCGGGGTGGAGGACTTCATCGGCATCCTGGAGCCCGCGCTGCTCATGGACGAGCCGCCGCGGCGGAGAGAGCCGTGGTTTCTGGAGGACCTGGGGGACAAGACCATCAGCTTCTTCGCGGAGCTGCGCCAGTTCGGCGGGCTCTGCGTGGACGCGCTCTACTGGACCCTGATCGCGCCCTTCGAGGGGCGCGGGTTCCGC
>JAKPUV010000642.1 GCA_029554925.1 Candidatus Hydrogenedentota bacterium
GCCCCAACACACGCACGGCCAGTCCACACGCCCAGCCGCAGCCCGAACGACCGGGCGCTCCCTCGCTCGACTTTCGTCTCACTCTCCCCGCGCCCTACGAAACTCCGGCGCACTGCTCAGGCAAGGGGGCTTTGCCCCCTCGACCCCCACAAGGAGGCGTCGCCCCCTTGACCCGGACCTTCCTGCCCGCCTTGGGGGCCGGTCAGGAAGGGCCTCACTCGCCGGAATACCGGCTCGTTCGGCAACGCTTCCGGCCTCTCGCCAAAACCCCGCGCCTTCCGGTGTGCCCACTGCCGGGGAAAGGGCGAGCCCGGCCGCCGCGCCTGACGACCCCCGCGAGCGAAAACAGAGCGCAAGAGACGGCGCGACCACACCCATGCCGCGACACGCGATCCGCATGGCAACGCCGGCCCTCGCCAGTCCGGACGGGGTAAAGCGGGCTGACCACGAAGCACCCACCCTGCACCGCGACGCGCACCGCGAACGGACTGCCGCGCAAAAAGGACGGGGACAGGCAGACCCGCCGCCTCGGCCGCTGTGGAGGGGCTCGCTTCCACTGTGCGGGCATCACGGCACCCCCTTTGCAAGTCCGGCGAAAGTGCTGAGGTCACCGCTTTCACCTTCCACCCGCACACCCCCCCGCAAGCGAAGGGTGTGCGGGCGGCGCGGTTGCCGCTCGAAACCTTTCAGCCAAGCGCCGGCCAGGCGCAAAGGAGAACGCCATGAATAAGCCCCGCAACAGCAAGAAAGCTATCGCCACCTCCACGTACGCGGCCATCGGCTGCGTGGTCTACCTGTTCACCCCGCCCCGCAGCGCGGACAAGCCGTTCTACGGAGTGCGCGTCGCGGCCGAGCAGGACGGGCGCTACGTCAAGTACAGCCCGCTCTACCACTGCAAGACCGAGGCCGAAGGCAAGGCACTCGCCACGCAGATCGCCAAAGACCGCGGCATCAAGGTCGTGGTCCGCGCCGCCCCCGAGCGCCCCGTGATCCGCCCGCCGGAGCCGGTCCAGGACGACGACTACGAAGCCCGCCCCTT
>JAKPUV010000652.1 GCA_029554925.1 Candidatus Hydrogenedentota bacterium
CAGGGGCGCGGACGCGATGCGGCGGCGGAGTGTGCTGGAGTTGAGAAGATGCAGCCGCTGGGCGTCCGTTGGTTCGTTGTTCCGCTCCGACAACAGCCCGGTGTCGCGGGAGGGGCGCCCGAAAAGCTCCAGGAAGGGGGACGTGACACTGCCGTCGGCCAGGGAGACAGCGGAGCGGTATTTCGGGATGTACGTGAACGGCTCCGGAACGGCGCTCATGTAGTCCTCGCCGAAGCCAAGCAGGCCGTCAAGCATGTCCGCCAGCACTTCCGCATCCAGACGGCGCGCGGCGTAATGGGCGAAGCGGGCCTCCGCCTCGGGGTGGTTGTCCGCGGGGATGGAGGACTGCTGGTAGGTCGCTGAGCGCAGAATGACGCGGTAGAGGTGGCGCAGGTCATAGCCGGAGGCGGTGAACTCCCGCTCCAGAAAGGAAAGGAGTTCCGGATTGACGGGCGGATTGTCCGGGCGGAGGTCGTCGGCCTCGTGGACGATGCCGCGTCCCATGAGCCAGAACCACACCCGGTTCACGGCCGCGCGCGCGAACCACGGGTTCTTCGGGTCCGTGAGCCAGTTGGCGAACACCGCCCGGGGGTCCATCCCCGCAGGGATCTCCACGGGGGTGCCGTCGGGAAAGACCGCGGCAAAGCCCTCCTCCTTCTCCGGATTCTGGATAAGTATCTCCTCCTTCCATTCCGCGGTGGGTTTGTAGGAGAGGTGGGAGAAGAAGGCCGCCATGGCCTGCCGGTCGGTTTCCGGCCAGGAGGCTATACGGGTGCCCATGAAGGTCAGCGCGACCGCGCCGGCCAGCCCTTCCGGGGACCGGTTCTCGACGGCCCGGAAGAAGTTCACGGGGGGCTCTTTGAAGTTGCTGCCTGAAGCGGTCAGCAGGGCGCGGGCGAACTCGTCGTAGGGCATGTTCGCCATAAGGGCGGCACGCACCCATTCGTGGTAGGCCTGGGCGGCATTGGGCCACAAATTGATGGGGAACTCCGCCTTTACCCGGAGGGCATCGCACCACTTCATGGCCCAGTAGTCGGTGAATTCCGGACGGCCTAGAAGCGCGTCGATGACTTGGTTCCGCTTCTCCGGATCTTGGGAGGCCAGGAAGGCCTCCGTCTCTTCGGGCCGGGGCGGCATTCCAATCACATCCAGATAAGTCCGTCGAATAAACACCGCATCCGAACACATGGGTGCGGGGGATATGTCCGCGCGCTCAAGATCCGCGCGCACGATGCGGTCGAGTTCGGTGGGGACCTGCTCCGAGGATCGGGACATCTCGAAGAGCGCGCGTGCCTCCTGGGACGCCGCAGGAACGGATCCCGCAAGAATCAGGCAGCACAAGGCCGGAAGACAGAGTTTCCAAGCGTGGGTCATGAGGTCGCATCCAAGCCGCTGTCGGTGTGTCCACCCGAGTGTAACACCGCGCGGGGAAAATCGTTCCCCCCTGCCGGTCACGGTGCGGTGGAGGAGCAAAGGGAAACCTGCGCTGTTCTGGAGGAAACCCGGCAGAAATGGCGGAGAATCACCTCCGCAAAGGCGCCGCCGCAGCCCTCGAAATAGTCCTGCCCCCCGATGAACGCCTTGCGCACCGGCCGGGTGGGGGCGGGAACGTAGTGGGACTGCCCAAACGGGCCCTCATCGAGCACGGGGGAAACCGCCCGGAGCATCTCCAGGGCGCGGGCATCCCTTCCCCATCGGCTGAAAGCCTCCGCCACCTGCGCGGGCCAGGCGGTGTAGGATCCCGTGAACCCATGATCGGCGCGCAGGGAGTCGCCGGGCCACGCGCTGCTCCAAGTGGCCATGATCTTCGGGCTGGCAAGGCTCCGCACAGCGGAGGGGTCCTCAATGGACAGGGCGCGCAGCCACTGGCCGGTCCAGAGTTCGCGGTCCACGGAGTCCATCATGCGCCCGCAGAGGTCCGGCGGGACGTCCTTCGTCATGCACGCGGCGACGGTCATGAAGTCCACCACCGAGCGCACCTCCTGCCGGCGACCGTCCGGCATGATGCAGGAAAACCAGCCGTGAAGGTCATTGCAGAGGGAAAGCACGCGTCCCGCCAGTACCCCTGCCTCCTCCTCAAGACGCGCTGCGTCCTCCCCCCTGCCCCGCTCCCTCAGCAGGCCCGCAAGCGTCCGCATCATCCACACGTTTGCGGCGTTGAACGAGGGCACCACGTTCGTATAGGTGGGCACGGTCTCCAGGAGGTTGTCCTTGGTGCCGTAGTCCGCCATGCCGGAGGGGTTGTCGGCGAGTTTTTTCCAGTGGGTGGCCAGGGATTCGAGATGCCCGAGGACGTTTTTTTCACCGACAATCTCGTCCAGAAATCCCCAGTCGTCGTTCAGGCGCATGTAGGTCGTGAGTCCCTGGAAAAGCGCGTAGTCATTGGCGCTGTACCAGGGGCCCACGCCTTTCAGGGTAAGAAAATCCACGGCATAGCAGGAATGAATGTCCGCCGTGAGGAAGAGCCGGAGCTGCTCCTTGAGCCCCGCCGGGTCCAGCAGCGCCCAGAGGGTGCCGTAGAACTGTGTGTCCCAGAAGTAGGTGAGCGTCGGGGCGTAGAACGGCGAGGCGGTCACGAAAACGCGCGGGTATTTCTCCGAGAGGCCGGTCCGCTCCATGCACAGCCAGCTCAGCACGCTGCCGTAATAAACGCGGTGGAGCGCCGGGTCGTCCGTCGCCAATAGGGGCAGATGTCCGCTGTATCTTCCGCTTCCCGGGGTGAACGCGTCTTTGAAACGGGTCTCCCAGCCGTTCCGGGCGGCCTCCTGTTGGTCGTTGAAGCCGTTCAGCCAACCGTGCGCCCGATGGAGCGTTTCCTTCCGGTCTGTGCCGAAGGCCACAGTGATCCGCACGGTCAGGCTGCCGCCGGGGGCCAGCCGCTCCTCCCAATGGAGACAGTCGTCCGCGTCCATGGAGCGTGGGGAAGGCGTCATAACCATGGCGGTCACGGCGGGGGACTTGCTGTCGGCCCAAGTGACCGCGTCCTCCCCGTCCGGAACAGCGCGGTGGTCCTGTGCCTTTTCGTCGGGCCTCGGGGGCGCCCATTCCCAAGTTCCTTCGTGGAGCCGGACAATCATCCGGGAGCTGAGAGAGACGGCGGCTTCTGTCTCCGTGTCCGTGGGGTTCTCCACGGTGAAGGTCAGCAGGAGCCCCGCTCCCGAATCCGCCATGCGCGTGGTGGTGCGTGCCTTGAGGGCGCCCGCAGTCCCCTCTCTCCGGATTTCATACGCCCTCCATTGGGAGGTTTCGGCGGCCACCGGCGCGCCGTTCACCGAAAGCGCCAGCGCCTCGCCGCCCTGCGACAGCGGGGGAAAGGTGGCCGCCGTGACCGAAAGCACGTTTCTTCCGGCGGCAACCGCCCCGAGCAGACTGGCCAATGCGGGCATGTGCTCCAGGGTCGCGCAGGTCTGGACACTGCCGCCGAGTTCGTCCAGCGAGGCCGGGAACGGGAGCGCATCCGCGCCATGGGCCGTTTCGACGGCAAACAGGGCCAAAAGAACGGTCACATAACGGAATCTATTGTGCGTCAAGATGTTCTCCTACGGAGACGTTTTCGCCGGACCGGTTTTCCATTCCTACCTGATCGTCCAGATAGTCAATTAGCTCCAGGCATTTCCGCTCGTTGCTCCATGCGGCGAAGGCGAACACCACAACCGCCAGCGCGAGCAGCATGCACAGTTGCACCATGACGGGGAGCATGGCGGCCATGAGCGCCTGAGTCCCCGGGGCCAGTGTGTCGGCGCGGACGCGCTCCGCCACGTGGAGCGGATTGGCGAAGAGAGGTTTTGTGGAGAGAAGCCACCCTTCGGTCGCTGAAAGCAACAGAAGGAGGCCGCCGCCCGCGATGGGGAAAGCGCGGACGATCCGCCGGCGTTTCTCCACATGGCGTCTGAGGCGGTCTGGGGCGGGCATGCTTCTGTCTCCAATGCGCTGCCAGAAGCCTAGCATACGCGGCCGTCCCG
>JAKPUV010000677.1 GCA_029554925.1 Candidatus Hydrogenedentota bacterium
AGGCGCGGACCGCCTTCCCGAAGATGACCGACGAGCGGTTCAAGCAGATGGACCGGAACGCCGACGGGGCGCTGGGGCCGGAGGACCGCCCGGCGAAGCCCCCGAAGAAAGCCAAGCCCGGCCCCAAGAAGGCCAACTGAGATTCCCCGCTGACATGAACGCGGCGGCCGGAGGCCCCCCCTCCGGCCGCCGGTGTTTTGGCGGGGTTCTGGTATCCTGTTGACGGAGACAAACGGAATGGCCCCGGACTCGGAAGCGAAACGGATCGCGCATGACAAGCGGATCCTGCGCCGGGAGGCGCTGGCGCGCCGCGGGGCGCTGTCCCGCAGTGAGAAGGCGCGCCATGACCGCGCCCGTCTGGGCCTCCTGCTGGACCTGGACGTTGTCCGGAACGCCGCCGCGCTTCTCGCCTACGTCTCCTCGTTGGAGAACGAGGCGGACACATGGGGGATCCTGCGCGCCTTTCTCTCCGAAAGCAGGCCGGTGTTTGTTCCGCTGACGGGGGAACGGTTCGGGGAAATGACCTTCTCGCGGATCCTTTCGCTGGACGAACTGCGTCCGGGGCGCTTCGGGCTTCTGGAGCCCGACCCGGCCGTCCGGCGCGCGGATGCGGTCCCGCGAAACGCCGTCTGCCTGGTGCCGGGGCTGGCGTTCACGCGGACGGGCCACCGCATCGGCTACGGCGGGGGATACTTCGACCGGTTTCTCGCCGCGTTCACCGGAACCTCCGTGGGGATGGCCTATGCGTTCCAAGTGGTGGACACGGTTCCCGTGCTGCCCCACGACACGCCGGTGGACCTGCTGGCGACCGAGGAGGCCGTGGTGGACTGCGCCGCGGAACGGCGTCTCAGGGGGTGATGAGGCCCAGCACGGCGTCGTGAAACGCGCCGTTGGTGACCAGCACGCCCTCGCGCCCGTCGAACACGCGCAGGGGCGACCCGTCCAGGCGGGTGGCCATGGCGCCGGCCTCCTCGGCGATGAGCTGGGCGGCCGCGTAGTCCCAGGGGTAGAGGGACATGTGGAGGTAGCCGTCCGCGTCGCCCGTGGCCACCTGGCAGATGCCGCCGACGGCGGCGCCGAGACAGCGTATCTGGCCCGCCTGCCGCATCACGTTGACGGCGCGACTGACGAAGGCGCGCCGGTCGTGGATGGTGCTGAAGTCCACCTCGACGCAGGCCTCCTCCAGACGCTGCACCTCCGACACGCGCAGGCGCGCGCCGTTGCGGTAGCTGCCCGAACCCTGCTCGGCCAGGAAGACATCGCCCGAAAGGGGAAAAGCCACCCCCGCGGCGCGGGCCAGGCCCAGTTCCACAAAGGCCACCGAGACGCCAAAAACGGGGGTCATCCCCCGCACGAAGTTATAGGTGCCGTCGAGCGGGTCGATAACCCATGCGCGGACATTCGGGTCGTCGGGAATCCGTGACAAGGCCCCCTCCTCGCCGACGACGAGGTCCGAGGGGAAGGCGGCGCCCAACGCGTCCACAAAGCGCTTCTGCACCGTGAGGTCCACCTCGGTCAGCAGGTCGCTGGGGTCGCCCTTGGAGGCCACGGTGATCATCTCGCGGCGGCCGTACTTTTCCCGGACATATTCCGCGGCCTCG
>JAKPUV010000678.1 GCA_029554925.1 Candidatus Hydrogenedentota bacterium
CAGGGGCCGTGGACGGCGGACGACGGCAAGCTGCCGCCGTGGAAGGGCGACTACCACCACGACCTGAACACGCAGTTGAGCTACTGGCCTTGCTACAGCGGCAACCGGCTGGACGAGGGGCTCGGCTACCTCGAATGGCTCTGGAAGAACCGCGAAAACGCCCGCGACTGGACGCGGCGCTTTTTCGGGATGCCGGGGCTGAACGTGCCCATGACGGCGGACCTGAACAACAACCAGATCGGCGGCTGGCGGCAGTACACCCACTCCTCCACCACGGCGTCGTGGCTGGCCCATCACTTTTACCTGCACTGGAAATTCAGCCAGGACCGGACCTTCCTGGAGGAGCGGGCCTTTCCGTGGCTGCGCGACTGCGCCGTGTTCATCGAGGCCGTGACGGCGGAGCGCGGCCCGGACGGCAAACGCACCCTGCCGCTCAGCTCCTCGCCCGAGATCAACGACAACCGCCCAGAGGCGTGGTTCCCGTCGGTCACCAACTACGATCTTGCGCTCATGCGCTGGCTGCTGGCGGCGACGGCGGAGCTGGCCGACGAGTTGAAACTGGCGGACGAGGCCGCGCGCTGGCGCGCCGTGCTGGCGGAGCTGCCTGACTTCGCGCTGGACGAAAACGGCGGGCTGTCCGTGGCCGCCGGATACCCGCTGAAGGAGTCGCACCGCCACTTCTCGCACCTCATGGCCCTGCACCCGCTGGGGCTCTACGACCCCTCGCAGGGCGGGGACGCGCTCAGGGTCTGGCAGGGCTCGATGGAGACCCTCGACCGCCTCGGCACGGACTACTGGTGCGGGTACAGCTTCTCGTGGCTCTCCTCGATCCACGCCCGGATGCACGACGGCGCGCGGGCGGAAAAGGCGCTGGAGACCTTCGCGCGGGCCTTCGTCCTGCGCAACGGGTTCCACTGCAACGGCGACCAGACCAAGGAGGGGCACAGCAAGTTCACCTACCGTCCCTTCACGCTGGAGGGCAACTTCGCCTACGCGGCGGGGCTCCAGGAGATGCTGCTCCAGAGCGACACCGGCGTGATCGAGGTCTTCCCGGCGGTGCCGGACACATGGAAAGACGTCCGGTTCAAAGACCTGCGCGCCCAGGGCGCCTTCACCGTCTCCGCCGAGCGCCGCGACGGCGCGGTGGTCTCCGTGGAAATCACCAGCGAGACCGGCGCGGCGCCGAAACTGCGCTGTCCATGGACCGGCGCGGTGCTGGA
>JAKPUV010000684.1 GCA_029554925.1 Candidatus Hydrogenedentota bacterium
GTGGCGTCCGGGCTCTCGCGCATCCAGCGGCGCACCTCCTCGGTCACGATGCGGACCACGTCCTCGTTGGTGCAGCAGAGCTGCGTGCGCTCCCTCCTCCGCGCGCCGTCAATGAGGGAGAAATACTCCGGGTGCTCGTCGAAGTACTTTTCCGGCGGCACCAGCTGGTCGAAGGTGTGCACGAAGCCCCGGTAGGTGACCTTGCCTCCGTGCTTCTCCGCCAGGCGGGCGGTGTTGCCGTTGGCGCGGTTTCGGGCGGCCCAGTCGCCGTCGAAGCAGTCACTCACGAAGGGCTCGCGGTACTCCAGCACGGGGATGCGGACCTCGTCCAGTTTCGAGACCGCCAGCGTCTCCGCGCGGGGGATGTGGCTGACCTCCGGGGTGAACCAGCGGCAGCCGAGGTGGTCCTCCAGCAGGCCGTACACGCCGTAGAGAGTGCCCCGCGGCTCGCCGCCCGCGATGACCAGGTGGCTGCCTTTCGTGACCAGCACGTAGCCCTCGTTCCCCAGGGCGGGGAAGTCAATGGACACGCCGAGGCGCTCCAGCCGGGCGCTGCGGCCCAGAACGATCTCCGACGCGCGCTGCGGCGCCGTGTCCGGGATCACCTCGAAGGAGGCCCCGGTCATCTCTCCGAGGAAGCGCTGGAGCTCCTCCGCGGCGTACAGGGTGCTCGGCGGGGCGTTGGCGGGCACCACGATGGCCGCCTTCGCCGCGCCGCCCTCGGCAAGGGTCATGGCGGGCACGGGCGTCGGCGTTTCCGGCCCCGGCAGTATCATCTTCGGCATGGGCAGCGTCTCGCAGCCCGTGAGCAGCGCCGCAAGCGGCAGCGCGGCGGCCAGACAGGCCGCAAAGGCGCGTGTGGGGGTTCGCATGTCCAGGATCCTCCATTGTTCGGCGGACACGCCGCCGTGCATCCCCGCATACTACCAAAAAGGGGGGCGCGGCGCGAACGGGAGGGCGCAGGGGAAAGGTCGGACCCGTCAGACAAGTCCGGCCTGTCCGACATGTTTCCTTCGCCTACAGCCCCTCCTCGATGATCCGGCGCTCGAGCGCCGTGATGCGGTCGCGGTAGACCGCCGCCTGCTCGAAGTCCATCTTGTCCGCCGCCTGCCGCATCTTCTTCCTCAGGAGGCCGATGGTCTTGCGCAGGTCCTCCGAGGGCAGATACAGGTCGGGCTCCTCGGCGGCGCGGGGCACGGTGACATAGTCGCGCTCGTGGATGGAGCCGAGAAGGTCGGGGATGGCCTTTTCGATGGAGCGCGGGGTGATGCCGTGCTTCTTGTTGTAGGCGATCTGCTTCTTCCGGCGGCGGGACATCTCGCCCATGGCGCGCTCCATGGAGCCCGTGACGGTGTCCGCGTACATGATGACGCGGCCGCGGACATTGCGCGCGGCGCGGCCGCAGGTCTGGATCAGGCTCGTGCGCGAGCGCAGGTAGCCCTCCTTGTCCGCGTCGAGGATGGCCACGAGCGACACCTCCGGCAGGTCGAGCCCCTCGCGCAGGAGGTTGATGCCGACCAGCACGTCGTAGGCGCCCTGGCGCAGGTCGCGCACCAGCTCGATGCGCTCCAGGGTTTCCGTGTCCGCGTGCATGTACCGCACGCGCACCCCCAGCTCGTGGTAGTACTCCGTCAGGTCCTCGGCCATGCGCTTCGTGAGCGTGGTGACGAGCACCCGCTCGCCCTTCTCGGCCCGCGCGCGGATTTCCGCCAGCAGGTCGTCCACCTGCCCCTTCGCGGGGCGCACCTCCACCTCGGGGTCCGTGAGGCCCGTCGGCCGCACCACCTGTTCCACCACCTCGCCCCCCGCCTCCCGCATCTCGTAGTCCGCCGGGGTCGCGCTCACATAGATCACCTGGCCGACGCGGGCCTCGAACTCCTCGAAGGTGAGGGGGCGGTTGTCCCGCGCGCACGGCAGGCGGAACCCGTACTCCACCAGCTTGTCCTTGCGCGACCGGTCGCCCTTGAACATGGCGCCCACCTGCGGGACGCTCATGTGGCTCTCGTCCACCACGAGCAGGAAGTCGTCGGGGAAATAGCTGATGAGCGTGTGGGGGGGCTCGCCGGGCGCGCGGCCGTCGAGGTGGCGCGAGTAGTTCTCGATGCCCGAGCAGTACCCCGTTTCCAGCAGCATCTCGAGGTCGTAGCGCGTGCGCTGCTCCAGCCGCTGGGCGTAGAGCTCCTGGCCCGCCCCGCGCAGCTCCCGCAGCCGCTCCTCCAGCTCCGCCCGGATCGTCTCCGCCGCCGCCTCCATGGTGGCCCGCGTGGCCGCGTAGTGGGAGCCCGGGAACACCGCCGTCCGGCGGAGCTTCCGCAGGACCACGCCCCGCAGCGGGTCGATCTCCGAAAGCGCCTCGATCTCGTCGCCGAAAAACTCCACGCGCACCGCCCGGTCCGTCTCGTAGGCCGGGAACACGTCCACCACGTCGCCGCGCACGCGGAAAGCGCCCCGGTGAAAGTCCAGGTCGTTGCGCTGGTACTGCATCTCCACCAGCCCGGCCACCAGCGCGTCGCGGGACAGCATGTCGCCCGCGGCCATCTCCACGCTCAGCTGCCGGTAGGTCTCCGGCGAGCCGATGCCGTAGATGCAGGACACGCTGGCCACCACGATGACGTCGCGCCGCGTGAGGACCGCTCGCGTGGCGGCGTGGCGCATCTTGTCAATCTCGTCGTTGATGGACGAGTCCTTCTCGATGTACGTGTCCGTGGTGGGGATGTACGCCTCGGGCTGGTAGTAGTCGTAGTAGCTGACGAAATACTCCACGGCGTTGTCCGGGAAGAGGGCCTTGAACTCGCCGTAGAGCTGGGCCGCGAGGATCTTGTTGTGCGCCAGCACCAGCGTGGGCCGGCGCACCCGCGCCACCACGTTCGCGATGGTGAAGGTCTTGCCGGACCCCGTGACGCCGAGCAGGACCTGCGCGGCGCGCCCCTCCTCCAGCCCGCGCACCAGCGCCTCGATGGCCTCCGGCTGGTCCCCCGCAGGGTCGTAACCGGACGCGATCCGGAACGGCTCGCCGTCCATGGCGCTCACCCGCCGAGGGCCCCGGACCGGCCCGTGGGCGCGGGCAGCGCCTTCACCTCCACCTGCCGCGCGTCGAAGACGCCCGGCACCGTGAGCGCGGTCTGGAGCACCCGGGTGATGGTCTTGTCGTCCGGGGTCTCGAAGGAGAACACAAAGTCGCTGCGATCCTCCGTCTGCATGGCGAAGTGCGCCCCCGTGATGTCGATGTTCATGGGCCGCAGCACGTTGGTGATGTCCGCCAGCAGGTTCGGCCTCCGCCGCGTCACGAGGCACAGTGTTGCCACGAAGGCGCTGTCCCCCTCCCACGCCGCGTCCACGACCCGCTTGGGGTCCCGCGCGGTCCGCACGAAGCTCCGGCAGTCCACCCGGTGCACCGAGATGCCCGGATTCCGCGTGACATAGCCCGCAATGCGGTGCCCCGGCATGGGGTTGCAGCATTTCGCGAACTGCACCGCCATGCCCTTGTGCCCCTCGATGCGGATCAGCTTGTGCCGCGTGGCGTCGTCCACCTCGCGCACCGCCTCCGGCCGCATGGGCAGGCGTCCGGGGTGGTGGGCCGTCCGGGGGCGGGTTTCGGGCTTCTTCGCCTCCTCCAGGGGGGGGAGCTCGCCCAGCTCGCGCAGCCGCTGGCGGATGCGCGTGCGCGCGCGCCCCGTGATCACCAGGTCAAGCCAGTCGCGGTGGGGCTCCTGGTTTTTCGACGTCAGGATCTCCACCACGTCGCCGTTCTGCAGGTTGTAGCGCAGCGAGACCATCTTCTCGTTCACCCGGGCGCCCAGGCAGTGGTGGCCGACGTGCGAGTGGACGTGGTAGGCCAGGTCGAGGGGCGTCGCCCCCTCCGGCAGCTCGATCACGTCGCCCTTGGGCGTGTACACGTACACGTACGAGCGCGGGTTGATCTCCTGGCGCATGCTGTCCATGAGCCCGTCGCCGATGTCCTCGTCCTTCAGCCAGTCGTGCAGCCGGCGCAGCCAGATCAGCCGCGCGTCCAGCGCCTCGTCGCGGCTGCCCTCCTTGTAGACCCAGTGCGCCGCCACGCCCTCGCGGGCGACCCGGTCCATCTCCTCCGACCGGATCTGCACCTCCATCGGGCGGCCGTTCTCCCGCACCACCGTCGTGTGGATCGCCTGGTACATGTTCTCCTTGGGCACCGCCACGTAGTCCTTCACCCGGTCGGGCAGGGGCGGCCACAGGGAGTGCACCACGCCCAGGGCGCTGTAGCAGGCCGCCTCGGACTGGGTGATGATGCGCACGCCCAGCACGTCGTAGACCTGGGAGAAGTCCTTGTTCTGGCTCTTGATCTTCTCGTGGATGCTGAACAGGTGCTTGGGCCGCCCGATGACCCGCGCGGGAATCTCCGCCTCCGAAAGTTTCCTGTCCAGCAGCGCGATCGTCTGCCGCAGGTAGATTTCCCGCTCCCGCCGCTTCATCGCCACCGCCCGCGCCACCTCCTTATAGGACTCCGGGTCCAGGATGTGGAACGCGTGGTCCTCCAGCTCCCACCGCCATTCCGAGATGCCGAGCCGGTGCGCCAGGGGCGCGTAGATGTCCATGGTCTCCCGCGCGATGGAGACCCGCTTGTCCTCCGGAAGGAACTCCAGCGTCCGCATGTTGTGCAGCCGGTCCGCCAGCTTGATCAGGATCACCCGGAGATCCTGCGTGGTGGCCACCAGCAGCTTCCGGATGTTCTGCGCCTGACGGTTCTCCCGCGCCTCGGAGTCCTCCCGGAAGTTCAGCCGTGTGATCTTCGTCACCCCCTCCACCACCCGCGCCACGGCCTCGCCGAACTCCGCCTCCAGCGTCGCCCGCGTGGTCTTCGTGTCCTCCAGCAGGTCGTGGAGCAGCGCCGCCGCGCAGGTCACCGGGTCCAGCCCCATCTCCGCCAGGATCAGCGCCACGTTCACCGGGTGCGTGATGTAGGCCTCCCCCGAGGCGCGCTGCTGCCCCAGATGCCCCTCCGCGGACATCCGGTAGGCCTTGCGCACCACTTCCAGATCGGCATCCGGAAAGGTCCGCTTCAGCCGCTTCATGAGCCTCGCGTATAGACTGCGCCCCGGCATGGGTTCCGCCTTGGTTCGGGGCCGGCCGACCCCTGTGACTGCCTCTATCTTACCACTGGAACACCCCCGGGCCCCAACCCTATTCGCGGAGGGGGGGGCTGCATGGACGATATGGACGGCATGGACGCCATGGACAAGACTTACGCCCGCCGCCGTGGACTCTTCTGTCCATGTCGTCCATACTGTCCATACCGTCCATCTGGTGCTCCTGCCCGCCCTTTCCATTTCCCCCCCGCGCTTGGGTAAAATCGGGGCCATGGACACCAAGACCTTCTTCATTCCGACCCGGGTGGCCTACGGCGCCGGGTCCTTCGCCCAGTTGGGCGGCCTCTGCGCTCCCCTGGGAACCCGGCCGTTCATTGTCACGGGGCGGCGTTCGGCGCGGGAGAGCGGCCTGCTGGACCGCGTGCTGGCCGTGTTTCCGGAGGCCGTGGTGTTTGACGAGGTGGAGGAGAACCCCGGTGTCGCCGTGTGCGCGCGCGGCGGGGAGCGCTGCCGGGCGGCGGCCTGCGATTTCGTGCTGGCCCTGGGCGGCGGCAGCCCCATGGACGCGGCGAAGGCTGTCGCGGTGCTGGCCCGGCAGGACGCGCCGGGGTCGGCGCTCTTCTCCGCCCCGGCGGGGGAGGGGGACGTGCTGCCCCTGGCCGCCGTGGCCACCACCTCCGGCACGGGCTCCGAGGTCACGCCGTACAGCGTCCTGCTGGACCCCGACACCGGGATGAAGCGTACCCTGCGCGGGCCGGGGCTCTTTCCCCGCGTGGCCGTGGTGGACCCCGAGCTGACGATGTCTATGCCCGCCGCTGTGACGGCGGCCACGGGGCTCGACGCCCTCAGCCAGGCGATGGAGGGGATGGTTTCGCGCACCGCGACGCCCGTCGGCGACGCGCTGGCCCTGGAGGCCTGCACTCTTGCCCGCCGCTGGCTCCCCGTGGCGGTGCATGAGCCCGCCAACCTGGAGGCTCGGTCCGGCATGTCGCTGGCCGCCCTGCTCTCCGGCATGGTCATCGCCCACAGCGGCACCACAGTCGTCCACGGCATGGGCTACTACTACACCCTGGAGTTCGGCCTCGCCCACGGCCTCGCCAACGCCCTCCTGTTCCCCCCGGTCTTCGCCTTCAACGCCTTCGCCGTGCCGGAGCGGGTGGGCCGCATTGCCGTCGCCCTGGGCTTCTGCGCCGTGCCGCCCCCGGCCCCCGAGGCGCTTGCCCGGCTTGTCTATGACGGCCTGATTGGCACTCTCAGGGAGGCGGGGGTTGCGCCCGACGCCGCTTCGCACGGTGTCTCCGAGGCCGACGCCATCCGATTCGCCAAGGACATCGCCAAGGACCCCTACCGGTTCCGAAACCAGCCTGGAACCCTGGACGGGGAAACCCTTTGCGCCCTGTTCCTCTCCTCCGTCCGGGGGGAATTCCCCTGCCTGTGAAATAAGCTCCTGTTGGGAATGGTTCCTAAGAGCGAACCGAGAGACGGCGGATCGGTCAAGGCAACCGCCGGACACACCACAGGAGACAAGTGACATGAGAATACAGAGGGGTTTGACAATCGCCGCGCTGGCGGCGGGGTTGTTGCTGGCGGCGCCGGGCGGGGTAAGGGCGCAGGACGCCGCGTCCGCAGGCGCGCTGACCACCCACACGCTTCCCGAACTTCCCTACGCCTACGACGCGCTGGAACCGCACATTGACGCCAAGACGATGGAGCTGCACCACAGCAAGCATCACGCGGCGTACGTGAAGGGGCTTAATGAGGCAGAGGCGGCCCTGGCGAAGGCCCGGGCCGCGAACGACTACGCCATGGTCCAGTACTGGAGCAAGCGGGCCGCCTCCAACGGCGGCGGCCACTTCCTCCACAGCATG
>JAKPUV010000687.1 GCA_029554925.1 Candidatus Hydrogenedentota bacterium
CGTGGCGGCGAAGGGGCTGAAGTGGTCCATCGCGTTCAACTGGGGCCTCGTGGCGGAGGTGCGGCACGCCCTGAAGCTCGTGGGTGAGGGGCTCATCGGCGACCTGATGGAAATCCGCGCACGGGGCAAGGAGGACCACCGTTCGGGCGGCGAGGACCTGGTGGTGCTGGGGCCCCACCTGTTCGACCTGATGCGGCGCTTTGCCGGGGACCCGCGCTGGTGCCAGGCCACGGCGCTGGCGGACGGCAAACCGGCCGCGCGCGCGGACATCCGCGAGGCCACCGAGCCCCTCGGGCCCGTCATCGGCGACACGATCCAGGCGGTCTTCGGATTCGACAAGGGGATCACCGGCACCTTCTCCAGTGTGCGCAACAAAGGGAAGGGCGGCAACCGCTTCGGCCTCGACCTGTATGGCACGGAGGGGGTCCTCTCCATCCGCATGGAGCGCAAGCCCTATGTGCCCTACATCCGGGTGCTGCGCGGCCCCCTGTGGTTGACCGACGCGGACGACAAGGGTGCGGCGTGGGAATTCCTGCCCGGCGCGCCCGTCACCACCCTCACCAACGCCTCCGCCGACCGCTACGCCCCCCTGACCGGCGACCTCCTCGCCGCCATCCGCGAAAACCGCGCCCCCGCCGTGAGCCTCGACGACGGCCGCGCGGCGCTGGAGATGGTGTCCGCCGTCTTCGCGTCGCACCTGGCCGGCGCGCGCGTGGAGCTGCCGTTGAAGGAGCGGAAACACCCGCTGGGCTGAGGGGAAGCATGGGAGGTTTGGGAAGCATGGGAAGCATGGGAGAGACTGGGACGGAGGACGCGGGGAAGGAGGATGGCTGGCTCGCGCGGGGGTTGCGCGCGGAGATCCCGCCCACGCTGCTGCGGGGATTGCTGGCACCGGTCATCGTCGGTGTTGGGCCGGTGTGCGGGGTATTCATCGGCGTCATGACGCTCACCGGCATTGGCTACCCTGCGATGATGGTGGCCCGGATGTTCACGGATGAGGAGGCCGCGAATATCAGTGGTATGGCCGTGGGAGCCGTTGCGGCAGCCGTTACGGGCCTGTGGACCTGGGTGGGGCTTGTCGTGTTGTTCACGGCTCCCAAATACAAACGCATTGTCAATGCGGTCTTCTGCGCGGCGGTGGCGGGGTGCATCCTCGTCGCTGTCTGGACCAATCCCGCCCCGAAGCCCGGGACCGGGTCCGAAACCGGCCTCCTCCCCTCCTTTGCCCTCCTGCTCGTGGTCGCGCTG
>JAKPUV010000689.1 GCA_029554925.1 Candidatus Hydrogenedentota bacterium
CGTGGCGGCGAAGGGGCTGAAGTGGTCCATCGCGTTCAACTGGGGCCTCGTGGCGGAGGTGCGGCACGCCCTGAAGCTCGTGGGTGAGGGGCTCATCGGCGACCTGATGGAAATCCGCGCACGGGGCAAGGAGGACCACCGCTCGGGCGGCGAGGACCTGGTGGTGCTGGGGCCCCACCTGTTCGACCTGATGCGGCGCTTTGCCGGGGACCCGCGCTGGTGCCAGGCCACGGCGCTGGCGGACGGCAGGCCCGCCGCGCGCGCGGACATCCGTGAGGCCACCGAGCCCCTCGGGCCCGTCATCGGCGACACGATCCAGGCGGTCTTCGGATTCGACAAGGGGATTACCGGCACCTTCTCCAGCGTGCGCAACAAAGGGAAGGGCGGCAACCGCTTCGGCCTCGACCTGTACGGCACGGAGGGGGTCCTCTCCATCCGCATGGAGCGCAAGCCCTATGTGCCCTACATCCGGGTGCTGCGAGGCCCCCTGTGGCTGACAGACGCGGACGACAAGGGCGCGGCGTGGGAGTTCCTGCCCGGCGCGCCCGTCACCACCCTCACCAACGCCTCCGCCGACCGCTACGCCCCCCTGACCAGTGACCTCCTCGCCGCCATCCGCGACAACCGCGCCCCGGCGGTCAGCCTCGAAGACGGCCGCGCCGCGCTGGAGATGGTCTCCGCCGTCTTCGCGTCGCACCTGGCCGGTGCGCGGGTGGAGCTGCCGCTGAAGGAGCGGAAACACCCGCTGGGCTGAGGGGGAAAACATGGGAAGTATGGAAGAGACGGGGACAAAGGAAGAGGGAAAAGAGGACGGCTGGCTCGCGCGAGGGCTGCGCGCGGAAATCCCGCCCAGTCTGATGCGGTGGTGTTTGGTGCCTGTCCTCGTCGTTGTCGGGCTATGGTGCGGGATGTTCATCGGCGGCATGACGTTCATCGGCATAAGACCCGCTGTGATTGTGGCGGCCGGGATGTTCATGAAAGAGGACGCCGCCGGTTATAGCGGATTGGCCGCGGGACTCGTTGCGGCAGCCGTCACGGGGCTGTGGACCTGGGTGGGGCTTGTCGTGTTGTTCACGGCCCCCAAATACAAGCGCATTGTCAATGCGGTCTTCTGCGCGGCGGTGGCGGGGTGCATCCTCGTCGCTGTCTGGACCAATCCCGCCCCGAAGCCCGGGACCGGGTCCGAAACCGGCCTCCTCCCCTCCTTTGCCCTCCTGCTCGTGGTCGCGCTG
>JAKPUV010001343.1 GCA_029554925.1 Candidatus Hydrogenedentota bacterium
CTCATGGTGCGGCCCTCCTACGTCCTCGGCGGGCGCGGCATGGAGGTGGTCCACGACGACGACATGATGCGGCAGTACATGGCGGCGGCGGTCGGCGTCACCCCCGAGCGCCCCATCCTCATTGACAAGTTCCTCGAGAACGCCACGGAGTGCGAGGCCGACGCCATTGCCGACGGCACGGACGCCTTTGTGCCCGCGGTCATGGAGCACATCGAGCAGGCGGGCATCCACTCGGGCGACTCCGCCTGTGTCATCCCGCCGGTCAGCATCCCGCAGCTCCACCTGGACACCATCTGCGAGTACACGCGCCGCATCGCCGTCGAGCTGGGCGTGGTCGGCCTGATGAACATCCAGTACGCCATCCACAACGACACCGTGTACATCCTGGAGGCCAACCCGCGCGCCTCGCGCACCGTGCCCCTCGTCTCCAAGATCTGCAACATCCCCATGGCGAAGATCGCCGCCAAGATCATGCTCGGCGCGAAGCTCGCCGACCTGAACCTCAAGAACGCCGTGGTCCCCCATTTCGGCGTCAAGGAGTCCGTCTTCCCCTTCAACATGTTCCCCGAGGTGGACCCCGTCCTCGGTCCCGAGATGCGCTCCACCGGCGAGGTCCTCGGCCTGGCGGAGTCCTTCGGCATGGCCTTCTTCAAGGCCCAGGAGGCCACCCAGTCCCGCCTGCCCCTGGAGGGCGCCGCCCTCATCACCGTGAACGACGCGGACAAGGCCGTGGTGCTGGAGGCCGCCCGCATTCTCACGGCCCAGGGCTTCCGGCTGCTCGCCACCAAAGGCACCCGCGCCTTCCTCGCCGAAAACGGCGTCGAGGCCGACCCCGTCGGCAAGCTCCACGAGGAGCGGCCCAACCTCGTGGACGTCCTGAGCAACGGCGAGGTCCAGCTCGTGATCAACACCCCCAGCGGCCGCTACGGCGCGACCGACGACTCCTACATCCGCAAGGCCGCCATCCGCAACAAGATCCCCTACATCACCACCGCCGCCGCGGCCCTGGCCGCCGCCCGCGGCATCGCCGCCCGCCGCGAGGGAAAACACGCCATCCGCTCCCTCCAGGAGTACCACGCCGACCTCAGGTAGTCTGCCGTGCCTGCGCCCCCGCGTTCCGGCGCGGGGGCGTTTCTTTTTCTTCCCCCGCCGCGATGGGAACGGCCGGGGCGCGGGGCTATAATGTCCCCGGTCCGCCGCCGGGCGGGCACCCGGGGCTTTCCACCAAGGGAGGACGTTGTCATGAAGTCCTTTTCAGCGCTGTTCACGGGCCTTGCGGTGCTGTGCGCCGCGGCGGGGGCCGTCTCCCCCAGCCCCGACGAGCTGGCCACGGCCGACCGCTGGGCGCGGGCGAAGTT
The DNA here is from genome assembly GCA_029554925.1 of Candidatus Hydrogenedentota bacterium. Lineage (GTDB taxonomy): Bacteria > Hydrogenedentota > Hydrogenedentia > Hydrogenedentales > CAITNO01 > JAAYBR01. The sequence continues at coordinate 1,359 of JAKPUV010001343.1, forward strand.
CGCCGGCGACACCGCCCTCCCCCCCGCGCCGTCCCTCGTGGTGCTGGAAAACCACAACCCCGTGCAGAAGAACGGGCGCTTTGGAAAACCCCTGCGCATCGGGGAGACGGAGCACGCGCGCGGCCTCTATGTCCACGCCAGCAGCAAGGTTCTGGTGCGCCTGCCGGG
>JAKPUV010000726.1 GCA_029554925.1 Candidatus Hydrogenedentota bacterium
CTTCCGCCGGGTGAGGCGCTCCTCGTTGATCGCGCAGACGAGTTCCCCGCCCCGGACCAGGGCCGCCCCGGCGTCATGGCCGTCCCAGACGCCCAATACAAATTCCCGCTCACTTTTCATAAGATAAAAACGCTAATTTTAAAGACCTGACCCCACTGTGCCTGACCCCCGGCGGCGGCGCCACCACAGCCAGCCGCCCGCGGCGGCGATTGCCGCCAGGACCGCCACGGCGAAGACGATGAGGAGCACGGGCTTCTCCTCCACCGGGGCCTCGTCCTGGAGGAGGCGGGAAAACTGGACGCCGTTGAAGTCATACCAGACCACGGCCCGGTAGGGATAACGCGCCGGAGGGAGCCCGGCGTCAAGCTTCACCAGCGCTTCGTCCTCTTTCGTCCCTCCCGGACCCAACTCATAGAAACGATCCGTTTCGTCCATGGTGATGCCGTCGGGAAGGTAGAAGCTCACGACGGCCTGGACCGGACCCTTGTGATTGTTGACGAGGGAGATCCGGTATTTCGCCGTCGCCTCGCCCAGACTCTTTACATTGAGGGCCTCGGCATTCACGGCCACCGCCAGCGGCGGCTTTTCCCCCGCCGGGAGGCCCGTCCGGTTCATGAAGGGGTGGAAGTCATAGAGCAGATGGGGCTTGCCGGCGTGGTCGTCATAGGAGAGGCGGCTTACCATGATATAGTCGCCGGGGATCATGGCCCCCAGATCGTAGTCGCAGCGATAGGACGTCCAGGCCTGGCCGGCGGCGATCTGGCCGTAGGGATCCGAGCGGCGGGCATCCCGGGCGAGGAAGGTGGTCACCAAGAGATGATATACCGGCGCGGAGCCGGCGTTGCGGACCTCGTATTCTACGATCATCCGGCCGGAGGGGCCGGCGGTCACTTTGGGGATGATTTTTACCGGCCCGGCATTCGCCCCCGGTCCCGGCCCGGCCGGCGCCGGCGGGACGGCAACCGTCAGGAGCATCAGCAGGACCGCTGCGGCCATCATCATGACAGATATGGTTCCGCCATCAAAACCTGGAGATCTTTTCTTCATTGCCCTTAAAACCTCGTCATAAAAATTGCTGGTTTTGTACTATAGCCTCCGGAGCAGGTCAAGGTGATTTCCCGAAACTAAAAAAGCGGCGGCGCCCCCGGGGCCGCCTTTTCCGGATAGAAACCGCGGATGAAACCCGTAATGTCCTTGAGGATCTTCTTGTTTCCCGTAAGCGTCAGGGCCTTGTGGTAATGGCGCATGGCCCGGAACCAGTAATCCTCCTGCTTGGGGGGATCGAAGCCGTAGGCCTTGGAGCGCATTACCCAGTAATTACCCAGATCGATGTGGAGCCAGGGATTCATCACCCAGTCGCCGCCCATGTAGGTGGCCCGCTCCATGGAAAGGTCCGCCGCCGGAAGCCAGATCCGGCCGTAATCGGGATCGCTGTTGAGATAGGTGTACTCCCAGCCCAGGCACTTGTGGGCCTCGGCGTTGAAGGGGTTCAGGCGCACCGACCGCTCCAGGGCCGCGATGATCGGACCGTGGGAGGCCGCCCACGCCGGGGTGGCGCTCCCGTTTCGCGTCGCCTCCTTGTTGCGGATTTCCGTAAGTTCCATCGCCATGCGGAAGGCGTACTCGGCGTTGCCGCCGTCGAAGCTCATGGCCCGGGCGATATCCGCCGGGGGCGGGCGCCAGTCGAGATTCAGGGTCATGTTGGGCACCGTGGGGCAGTAGATCTCGGCGAGGTAATGACGGATCACCCACTGGCCGTTCCAGAGGATCAGCCCCAAAAGGAGGGCGAGGGGAACGGCGCCGGCCCCGCGGAGGGGCAGTGACGTCCCGGGGAGGAGCAGGACGTCCTGGTGGGTGGACAGGCGGTCCAGATGCAGAGCGGCCGTCCCGATGGCAAGGGTCGCGGCGAGGAGGAGAAAATTCGCCGGCAGGTGGAGATTGAAATCGGCGATGGAATGGATGAGAATCGCCGCCAGGGACGCGATCCCGCCGGCCCCCAGGCAGACGGCGAAGGTGCTGCGCCGGCGCCGCCACCGGCGCAGATAGACGAAGACAAACCAGGTCCCCGCGGCCGCGGCGACGACCATCCCCGCCACCCCCGCCTCGGCTAAAAATTGCGCCCAGTCGTTATGGCCGTGCTCGTAGGACGTCATCTTCTGCCGCTCGTCCTGATACTTGGGGAAGGCGTAGGGGAAGTTCCCCACCCCCACGCCGGAACGGCGGTAATCCTTGTAGATGTCCAGGGTCTTCTGGGAAGCGAGCATTCTTCCCTCATAGCCCTGTTCCATGACCATGAAGCGATCCAAGACATAGTCGATCCCCGCCGGCAGGGAGTAGAAGGCCACGATGAGGAAGATGGCCAGGATGATCTTCCCCTTGCGGCGCTGCTCCCGGCGGAGGAACAGGAGGGTGCCCAGGATGAAGAGCCCGCCGGCGCCGGCCATGATGCCGCCCCGGGAGGCGGAGAGGATCAATCCCACCCCCATGACCGCCCCCATGAAGATGATGAGGAACCGGCGGGTGAAGATGCCGTCGCCGGAAAAGAAGGTCAGGATTCTTTCCCGGAGGTCCGGGCGGCGGCGGGAGGAGCGGCGGCGGGCCAGGTCGGCGGCATAGGCGCCGGCATAGGCCGCGGCCATAATCATCCCCATTTCCATGAGGCCGGCGAAGTGGTTGCGGTTGATGTAGGTCCCGTGGACGCTCTTTTCCGTGGCGTGGAGGTACCACCAGACGTGGTGGTGCCGGGAGTAGGTCTCCATGATCCCGTAGAGGGAATCGAAGGCCGCCGTAAAAAGGATGGCCAGGACCGCCGTCTCGATGCGGCGGCGGGTCCGCAGCGTCTGGAGGAGGCCGAAGAAGAACAGACCGTAGGCGGTCCAGCGGATGAGGGACATGCGGACGGGATAGGCGTAGGGGGCGACGCTGTACCACACGTCGCCGGGCCAGGGCGCGGCGACGACCCGAGGGGCCGGCAGGGAGGCCAGTCCGGCCACCTTCGCCTCCGGCGACAGGACGGAGATGAGGAAATCGGGCAGCGGCGTCATCTGGAAGATCAAAAAGAGGGTCAGGAGGATGAAGAGCGGCGTCATCCCCGCCAGGGGCCAGACGAAGACGAGGCGGCCGGCGGGTGCATCCGGAGGTGGGAGAGAGAGACCCCGGTGTTCACCTGCGTCGTTGCGGGCCTGTGCATCACGGCCTTCGCCCGCGTCGGCCCGGGCGTCCGCACCCGGCACGCCGGGGCGGGCCCGGCGTCCGATGCCGTCAGGAAGGTCGTGACGGGCTCCCTCTTCCTCCCAGGAGGCAGGACCGCCCCGTCGCCCTGACCGGTGCTCGTCTCCCCGCCGGCCGGCGGGTGCATCCGGAACCGGGAGATCCCGGCGGTCACCTGCGTCGGCCCGGACGCCTGCCTTCCGGTCTTCGCCCGCTTCGGACCGGGTGTCCG
>JAKPUV010000733.1 GCA_029554925.1 Candidatus Hydrogenedentota bacterium
TCAGGAGCGCCGTGTTCCCGTAATAGCGCGCCGGGCTGTTGATGGCGTTGCAGGGGTCCAGATGGACGCCGAACCCCGGCCGGTCCACGGCCTTCACGAGGGCCAGATAGCTGTCCGCACTGTCGGGAAGCGCCCAGCCCATCATTTCATAGGCGAACTTCGCCCGGGACGGCTTCACGGCGTCAATAATCTTCCGGGCGTTTTCCACCGCCGCATCGAAGAAGGCAGGGGACAGGTTGTCCGGATGGGGGCCGAACCAGCTCTCCTTGTTGAACGACCCGGCGATGTCCACGCGGCACCGCGCGCCGACGGCTTCGGCCAGCGCCAGCCCCTCCGTGACCCGCTCCAGATTCTTCTTCCGCGCCTCCGGGTCCGCGTCCATCAGGTTGCACCACCGGCCCACCTCGGCCAGCACGACATCCTCCGCCGCAAAGGCCTTTTCCACGGCCCGGAGGCGGTCGGTGTCCTTGAGGGGGATGTCGGGGCAGTACGCCGCCCGGTACCCCAGCGCGCGGTGGGCCTTGGCCCAGGACGCCGGGTCCTCCCCCTCCAGCGGCACCGGCGCGCCCAGCCGCACCATGCCCCCGTCGGCGGCCGCCGCCCGCCGGGCCATCAGTCCCGCCGCCAGCGCGCCGCCCGCAGCCCCCGCCAGAAACCCGCGTCTGCTCAGTCCGTTCACTGTTCCCTTTTCCATGGGATGCCCTTTCCGTTTGCGAGACCGTCGACAGTATAGCGAATTTGCGGGAAACCGGAGGAAAAGGTGCGTGGTCATAAAGCAGGGGGTATCATGTCTGCAATTGAACGGGGTTCGCCCCGGTGGAAGGATCCGGTCATGCGTCGTTTTCTCAAGCGGCTGTTTCTGGGGTTTGCGGGGTTGTTGCTGATTCTGGCGGCAGGCGGCTGGCTCTGGCTTCATCCGGGCCGCGGCCCCCGGGAGGATGTGGACCCCGCGGCCAAGGGCTGGTCCGAGGAGGTGGACGGCACCCTGGTCGTGCATCTCAAGGGAACCCCCTATGAGATGGGCTATCAGCGGGGGCATTTCGCCAGGGAGAAGGTGCTGTTGACGGTGGCCCGGTTTGAGGGCATGCTCGACCGGGCGAAAAAGGAGGTCGGCCTGCCGAAGTTTGCGGCCAACCTCATCCTCGACATCACCTACCAGCTGTGCTCCCCCTACATCCCCGACCGGTACAAGCGGGAGATGGAGGGGCTGGCGGACGCCACGGGGTGCGACCTGCAGATGATCCGGCGCGGCAGCGTGATCTCCGTCATCACGGAGCGCGGCTGCAGCGCCTTCGCCATCTGGGGCGGGGCCACGTCGGACGGAACGCTCTACCACGGGCGCAATTTCGACTGGATTCTCGATGCGGGGCTGGAGGATTCGGCGATTTTGGCCGTCTACGAGCCGGAGGGGCTGATTCCGTTCGCGTCGGCGGGCTATGCGGGGATGATCGGCGTGCTGAGCGGCATGAACCGCGAGCACGTCACCATCAGCCAGATCGGCGCGGTCACCTCGGACCGCTCCCTGCGCGGGCTTCCCCTGGAGTTTGTCCTGCGCCGCATGCTGGAGGAATGCCCCGATCTGGACGAGGCCACCCGCCTCATCAAGAGCGTGAAGAATACGGTGGGCTTCAACTACGTGGTTTCCGACGGCAAGGCCCCCGATGCCAGGGCCTATGAGACCACGGCGAACCACGTGGCCGTTTTTGGCCCCGACGACCCCAAGGAGACGGTGGAGTACGCCATCCGCATCCCGGACGCCGTGTTCCGGGCCGACGAGGCGATGGACCCGACGGTGCGGTCGCTCCAGCGCTGCGCGAAGGCGCCGGACCTGCCCTACGGCTCCAACTCCTACGACCACCGGTACAAGGGCATCGGCACGCGGGTGAAGGAGCAGTACGGGAAGATAGACGCCGCCGCCGCGCTGGAGATTCTGAAGGCGACGGCCATGGTGGACACCAACCTGCACGCCGTGCTGACGGACGGCACCAATCTGAAGATGTGGGTCGCCCACGCCAAAAACGGGCAGGACGCCTCCAAGCAGCATTTTGTGGAGTACGACCTGAAAACGCTCTTCCTGAGGCCCGAGGACCGGCCCCCGGTGACCGCCCCCGAGCAGGCGCCCGCCCCCGAAGCGCCCGCGGAGGCCGCCCCGGCGGAGGGACAGACCCCGCCCGTCTCCTGATCGGGGGAGGGGGCTGCGGCGCGCTCAGCCGAAGGTGGACGTGAAAAAGTCCTTGTCGTCGAGCAGGTCCAGCTCCACGCGGGTGTAATGCTCCATCTCCTCGCGGGTGATGGGCCCCCTGCCTTTCTCGCGGCCGCCCTCCGGCGCCGGGCGGCGCCGCTCCATCCGCGACGCCTCGGTACGCGGCCTTTCGGCGCGCGGCGCGGGCGCGCCGGGTTCAGGTGCCGGCGGGTCGGAGAGGAAATGCGGCGCGTTTCCGGGGGGCGATGACATCTTCCGGGGTTCCCCTTCGGCCGCCTCGGAGAAATCCCGCTTGATCCTTCCCCAGAGCCTCCGCGCGATGACATCCATCAGGTGGCGGCGGGCCTCCTCCGATCCCGGGGTCATGCGGGCCTTGTCGAGGGGGAGCGCCTCCCCGCCGAAGAGGACCACCATCTGCGCGCATTTCGGGCACTCGCCCACAATGATGGCGCCGTTGGGCGGCGCCACGATGTGGCCTTCGGCCCCGCAGTGCGGGCATTTGACTTTCAGGAACGAGAGCATGGGAGAACCTTCGTAATACACCAC
>JAKPUV010000790.1 GCA_029554925.1 Candidatus Hydrogenedentota bacterium
ACGCCGCCGCGCGATCATGTGCAGCGCACGCTGCCCCATCTGCGGACGGGGGTCGGCTCCATCGCCGCCGAGGCCCGGCGGCGCGGTCATGCGGTGCGCATCCTGGATCCTGTGACGGCGGGGCTTCCCCTGGACGCCTTCTTGGACGACATCCTGTCGGGCGGGCCGGAGGTGGTGGGCCTGTCGTCATTCACGGAGGAGGTGGAGGACGCCGGGCTGATCGCGGCGGAAATGAAGCGCCGGGCGCCGGAAGTCCGGGTGGTCATCGGCGGCTATCACGCATCGGCGGTGCCCGAGCGGACCCTGGAGGAGTTTCCCGCGTTTGACGCGGCGGTCGTCGGCGAGGGGGAGATCACCTTCTGCGAGATGCTGGAGCGCGCGGACTGGGAGGCGGTGGCGGGGCTCGTGGTGCGCCGTCCGGACGGGTCCGTCGTCCGGACCCCGGTCCGGGGCGACCTTCCGGACATGGACGCCCTGGAGTTCCCCGCTTGGGAGCTGGCGGACACGTCCCGGTATCTGGGGCGGATCCCGGTGGAAACCTCGCGGACCTGCCCTTTCGGCTGCTCGTTCTGCTATCAGGCCACGGACCCGAAGGTGCGCTACAAGTCCCCGGAGCGGGTGGTGGACGAGGTGGAGCGGGCGGTGCGGGTCCACGGCGCGCGGGAAATCTCGTTCTTCAGCGCGGGCTCCTTTCCACTGAGCCGGAAACACGGCGAGGCCGTGTGCCGGGGACTCCTCGCGCGGGGACTGCGGGTGCCGTGGCTCACGGGCACCCGCGCCGACCTGGTGGACCCGGAGCTGCTCGCCCTCATGAAAGAATCCGGCTGCGTCTACATCAGCCTGGGCATTGAGACGGGGGACGAGGCGGTGCTCCGGGAATGCCGCAAGGGGGTCACCCTGGAACGGGTGGAGACCGCGCTCCGCCAGATTCATGAGGCGGGCATTGAGTCCGAAATGTGCTTCATTCTGGGTTTGCCGGGGGACACCCCGGCCACCCTGCGTCGGACGGCGCGTTTCGCCGCGCGCATGGGCCGCTACGCGGAACTGGCGAATTTCGCCATCCTGACCCCCTTCCCGGGATCCCGCATTTATGAGGATGCCGTGGCCGGGCGGGGTGACATTCGCATTACCGGGGCGCCGTGGTGCGACTACTCCAAGCATGGCGGCCTGGCCGCCCGCCACAAGGCGTTCGCCCCGGGCCAGTTGCGCCGGGCGCAGCTCGCCATGTATCTGCGGTTTTACCTGGGCAACCCGGTCAAGCTGGCCCGCCTGCTGCGCTCGCGGAATTTCCGGGAAATCCTGACTCTTCGGCGCGTGCTGGCCCTGCTGGGACGAATTGCCTGATCCCGGGTGTTGTTTTCCCGGGGAGGCGCGGCGCGGGGCGCCAGTGTGTATAATGGAAGGCCCCGGCCGCGCGGCGGCGCGGGCAGAAAGGCGTTCGGCTTGAAAGTTCTGCTTGTTTCAGTGCAGCGAAACCTCAACATCCTGGGGCTGCGCTATCTCCATGAGCACCTGCTCGCCCACGGCCACGATTCCCGCCTGCTCTTCCTGAACCGCTATGACGACGAAAACGCCGCCGCCCTGGAGCGGCTGCGCGCGTTCATTGCGGAGTTCAACCCGGGCATGGTGGGCGTGAGCCTGACGGCCTACGACTACCCCCACGCGCGCCCCTTCTCCGTCCGCTGCAAGCAGTGGTTTCCTGAGATTCCGCTGGTGTGGGGCGGGATCCACCCCACCACGGAGCCGGAGGATTCGCTGAACTACGCCGACCTCATCGTGCGCGGCGAAGGCGAGGGCGCGCTGCTGGACCTGGTGACGGCGATGGAGGCCGGCACCTCCCCGGACAACATTGACAATCTGGGGTTCCGCCGCGGCGGGGAGACCCGGCTGAACCCGGTGCGCCCGCTGATCCAGGACCTGGACGCCCTGCCCATGCTGACGCAGGTGCACGCCGCCGCGTGGATTCACCCGGGTCTGGAGGTGGAGCCCCTGACGCTCCGCCACGTCCGCAAGTACAAGATGTTCCGGGGCGCCATCTACCGCATCATGGTGTCCCGCGGGTGCCCGATGCACTGCGCCTACTGCGCCAACTCCTTCCTGAAGGGGCTCTACCCCGACATGAAGCTCCGGTGGCGGTCCACGGAGAACATCATGCGGGAGCTGGAGCTGGCGGTCGCGGAGGACCCGGCCATCCGGGCCGTCACCTTCGCCGACGACGTGCTTCTGAGCATGTCCGTGGACGCTTTGCGCGACTTCTGCGCCCAGTACAAGGCCCGGGTGGGGCTGCCGTTCATGGCGAAGACCACGCCGGCGTACATCACGCGCGAGCGGATGGACCTGCTGGTGGGCGCGGGCATGGGCTGGGTCAACGTGGGGCTGCAGGACGCGAACGACCGGATCTGCAAGGAGGTCTACAAGCGGCCCATCGGCTGGGAGGTCTTCCGCCGGGCGGCCGACCTCATCCATGAGTACCCCGTGGCGCCGTACTACGACCTGATCCTGAACAACCCCTTCGCCACC
>JAKPUV010000828.1 GCA_029554925.1 Candidatus Hydrogenedentota bacterium
AGGTCGCGCGTGGCCTGGGCCTGCGGCATGAAGCTGCGCGGCCAGGTGGGCGTGTACTTTGCGAAGGGGCGGCCGTAGGGGATCTTCTTCTCGTTCGCGTAGCCGATGGCGTGCCCCGTGCCCGAGTCGGGGATGCCCGCCGCCAGGTCCGCCTCCACCGCGTCGCGCCGCGCCAGCGCCGCGCCCGAGCGGTAGCGCATGGCCTCGGCGCTCACCCCCTCGTAGGACGACGCGGGGAAGCCGTAGTAGACCCAGAGGAAGGTGCAGACGCGCAGGTCGTCGCCGGGGGCCACGCGGGTCTCCGCGCCCTCGGCGGTGATGCGCACCACCTCGCCGGGGCCCAGGAAGCGCTCGGTCTCGTAGTCGAGGTTGGGGAAGGCCGTGGTCTCCATGGCCGCCGCGCGCGCGCCCTCCTTCGCGCCGATGGCCACCGCCGTGCGCCCGTAGCGGTCGCGCGCGGCGTAGAGCACCCCCTTCTCCGTCAGCAGCAGCAGCGAGAGCGACCCGTCCACCGCGCCCTGCGCGATCTGGATCCCCTCCTCGAAGGTGGCCCCCTGGTTGATCAGCGTTGCCACCAGCTCCGTCGGGTTGATCCCGCCCCCGCTCATCTCCGAGAAATGCGTCGTCCACTTGGAGAAGGCCAGCGACGCCAGCTCCGCCAGGTTGTTGATCCGCGCCACCGTCACCAGCGCGTAGGGGCCCAGGTGCGACCCGATCAGCAGGGGCTGCGAGTCCGTGTCGCTGATCACGCCCACCCCCGCGTGCCCCCGCATCTTCACAATGTCGTCCTCGAACTTGGACCGGAACTGCGCCGTGCTGATGTCGTGGATGCGCCGGTCGAAGCCCGTCTCCGGGTCCAGCACCGCCAGCCCGCCGCGGTACGTCCCCAGGTGCGAGTGGAAATCGGTGCCGTAGAAAAGGTCGCTGGTGCAGTCGTCCGCCGAGACGACGCCGAAGAATCCGCCCATGACAAGCGCTCCCGTGGTTGGGGGTGGCCCTCCGCCCCCGGTGCGGGGGGCGTGATGCGGCCATGGTACCGGACGCCCCCCCGCCGCCGCAACGGCAAAAGTGCCGGATGCCCGCGCCGCTACGGGGCGCCGAGGAACCCGTCGCTCCAGAAGACCGGACGGTGGCCCTTTTCCGTGACCCATTGCAGCGCCGCGCGCACCTTGTCCCTGATCGTCGGCTGGTACAGGTCCAGCTCCTCGCGGAAGTACTGCTCGTGGATGAGCAGCTCCACCAACTCGGAGGTGTGCGGCGACGCCGCGCGCCGCTCCAGCAGGGGCACAATCTCCTCCACGGCGGGGCTGTTGACCACCAACGCGCAGGGGAGGAAGGTGACGCCGGTGGCGTGGTCGTGCCACGCGGGCCGTGTGTCGATCCGGGCGCACTGCTCCGGCGGCAGGTAGTAGCCCGTCGTGCAGACGCCGTTGTTCACGTGGAAGATGCCGATGAGGTTCTCAATGCCCCGGTCACGCAGGGCGCGCACCCCCGCGGCCGGGCACTCGGCCCAGTGGACCGTCGTCGTGCAGCCGGGCGTGTCCTGCCCCGTGAAACGGCGGATGTGCCCCGTCACCAGGTCGTAGTCGTGGGCGACCTGCGCGTATCCCGCGTTGCGGTAGGGCCGGTCCGGCTTGTCCTGCAGGGCGTGAAAGGTCAGGCGGAGCCAGTCCGCGTTCGCCCGCCACTCGTCCCGCCACGTGTCCGGCATCTGCGACAGGTCAAAACCATCGGTCTGGTAGTAGATGTTCAGGTGGATTTTCGCGCCGTAGGTCTGGTGCATCTCCCGCCAGAACGCCAGGTACCAGTGGTCGAACAGCGAGGGGTACGCCTCCGGCTTCGTGCCCAGGTCCTTCAGGAACTGGATGTTGTCGTCCACCGAGAAGCGGTAGCGCTTGAAACTCCCCCGGTTCCACAGGATGCGCGCCTCCGCGCGCGCCCCGTCCGACTCCGCCACAATCCGCGCGCGCCGCGCCGTCACCGGCACCGTGCACGAGAACGTCTCCCCGTCCCGCGCCGCCGCCACGCCGTTCACCCGCACCGCCGCCCCCGCCGGCGCCGTCCCCCGGACGGAAAGCGCCAGCCCCTCCGCCGTCTCCACCCCGTCCTGCCGCGTCACCACGTCCCCGTCCCGGGGGAAGGTGAGTTCCAGGGCGGAGGCGGGGGCGGTGGCCAGAAAAAGCGCGCCAAAGACGAGAAGGGGAAGCCGGAGACAGGCATTGACTGGGGCGCTTGGCTTGAAGCGGGCGGTGTTCATTGCAGATTCTCCAGGAGCATGGGCTTTCCAATAACACGGACGGGCACGGACCAGCGTGGACGGAATGGACGAAGTGGACAGGGTGGACACAGTGGACGGACAAGCTGTCCACACCGTCCACAAAGTCCATATCGTCCATCGGGCCTACCGCACCACCACCTTCACCCCCGTGCGGGCGCTTTCGTAGCAGGCGGCTAGCACCTTCTGGCTCCAGAGGCCGTCCTCGCCGGGGACGGGCGGGGGGGTGTTCTCCTGCACGGCGC
>JAKPUV010000668.1 GCA_029554925.1 Candidatus Hydrogenedentota bacterium
GCGTCCGGGCAGAGCCGCTCCATGTCGCGGAAGATGTCCATGACCACCGCGATGTTCCGGGCCGCGTGGATGAACCCGCCGGGCCCGCCGTTCTCGGCGTAGTGCAGGATGCCGTGTTTGAGGGCGATGTCGTAGTCCGACTGCCAGCACTTTTCGCGGTCCACGGCGATGGACAGCACGACAAAGTCCGCGTCTGGCAGCAGGTCGCGCCGGTCCGTGGAGCTTTGGACGGTGAACCCGGCGTCCCACTCCCGGTTGAGGCGTTCCGCCAGCGCGGCGACCTGCTTCAGGCCCTCCGCGTTGAGGTCCACCAGCCCCAGCGTGGAACCGCGCAGTCCCGGCTCCCGCAGCAGCGACCCGAGCACGCTCAGCCCAAACGACGCGCTTCCCGCGCCGATGACGACGATTTTAGGTTTTTTCATGAATCACTCCTTCCGTTATGCGGTCACCAGTCAATAGATGCAGGCGTCCAGCAACGCCAGCGCCTCCTCCAGCACGGCGGCGGAGGCAACCCCGATGCGGCGGACATCCCGCGCGCGGTAATCAATGGATTTCACCTGTTCGACCATGACGAACCCCGTGACGCGCGGGTCGTCCCCCACGGGAACGTGAAAGGGGTAGTTGCGGTCGGTGTTTGTCAGGGGACACACCATGGCCAGCCCGGTCTTCCGGTTAAATTCCGTGTTGCTCAGGACCAGCGCCGGACGCCTTCCCCTCTGCTCGTGTCCGGACTGCGGGTCAAAGGCCACGGAAATGTAGTCCCCTTTGCGGGGTGTGTAGGCCGCCATTTACCACACCTCCCCGCCTTCCGGCCGCCCCCAGTCCTCTTCCGGCGCCTTTCCACGGGGGGGAACCCTGTCCAGAAGCTCCTTCAGCCGGTAGCGGCCCCGCACCCGGCTCGCGGGCGTGATCCGTATCTCCCCCTCGTTCGCCGTGACAACCACCTCGTCGCCCACGGTGATGCGGGCGGCCTGAAGGAGTTCCCGCGAAAGACGAAGCCCCTGGCTGTTTCCCCATTTCTGTACTTTGGTCACCATGCTTTCAGCTCCCATGTATACACATAGTATATCCCTTCTCGTTTGGGAAGTCAATGCAGCGGCGGCGACAATTCGGGTCGCGCCGGGAACGAGATCACTTCGGTCGCTGCGCTCCCTCGTGATGACGCACATTGCCACCGTCATCGCGAGGAGGCCGCTCAGCGGCCGACGCGGCGACCTCGTGCCGGAATGCCTGAGGGCTGGGGCGGCTTGCGTTGCGCCGTCCGCCCCCCCCATAATCCGCGCACACGAGGACAACGAACGCATGCCCCGTCTTCCCATAGAGGTTGAAAGTCTGTACGCGGCCCAGAGCGCGGGTGGTGTGTCGCTGGTCACGCGCCGCGAAGGCGCGGAGGCCATCCTCCGGGCGCTCACGGAGGCGGACAGCGCCCCGGCGGACACCCCGGGCGGCCGGGGCGCCCTCTCCCGGTTTTCCTGGCTGCCGGGACGCGACGGGTTGGTGCGGCCCTGCCGCCGGGGTGGGGTCATGCGGTTTCTCGGGCGGAACTATGTGCTGGAGAACCGTCCCCTGCGGGAGTTTGAGACGCACTGCGAGGCTGTGGCACGGGGGATTCCCGCGCCGACGCCCCTGGGGGTCGCGTGGCAAAGAAGTGGCGGGTTTCTGCGCGGCGCGCTGGCCACCGAGGCCGTGGACGCCCCCGACCTGCTGGCCTGGCTGCGGGCCGCGGAGAACGCCGACCCGGCGGCGCGGGCAGCGACCCTGCGCGGTTGCGGCGCGTTGGTCCGGAAGATGCACGACGCGGGCATCTGGCATGCGGACCTCCAGGTCAAAAACCTGCTGGTTTCGCCGGAGGGGCCGATGCTGATAGACTTCGACGGCGCGCGGGTCGGGGCGCCCCCCGGCAACGTGAACCGCGCGCGGAACCTGCTGCGTTTCCGCC
>JAKPUV010000856.1 GCA_029554925.1 Candidatus Hydrogenedentota bacterium
ACAGGACCGCCTCTACATCTATCTCCATAACGCGCGCGGCGCCCGAGCCGCCTTCCGCGGCGCCTTCTGCCTCGCTCGCGCCGTCGCCCTGGCCCCCGCGCCTGGTCACTACCGCCTTCGTGCCGTCGCCGGCTGCCGATACACCGCCGGCCGCCGTGACGGCCTGGCCGACGTCCGCGCCGCGCTTCAGCTCGTAAACCCCCGCGCGCTGCACATTCCCGGCCACCTGCACCCGTATCCCGGCGGACGGCACCACAATCACCTGGCCCGCCGTCACGGGCGGATTGGCCTTGATGTTGCCCTCGTACACCAGCGAGTCGTCTGCGACGACAAGGCTGAGAGCAGTCAAGCCGATCGGCCGGGTATCTGCGCCGCCGGCCTCACTGTCCGGCGCGGCGCTCCCGCCCTGGCCCTCATATATCTTCACCCTGGCAAGATCCGCCTTGCCCGTGGGTCCGCCGGCCGTTGCGAGCAGGTCCATCAAAGTCGTGCCGCGCCCCGCCGGGTACACCCCAGGCCGAGCCACCTCGCCCATGATCACAACCTGCTCCCGGGCCTCCGGCACGAACAGGGCGTCCCCGTCAGCAAGCAGCGCGTTGGCGTCGAGGCTCGGGTCGCGCAGCAGAGCGTCCACGTCCAAAGTCGTCGAACCGGGCTGCGATCCCCTGCGGCTGTGCACTGCTGAGCCTGCGTCGGCGCCCGAGGCTAGGCCCCCTGCCGCCGCGATGGCATCCACAACGCGCGCGCCCGCAAGCAGCTCGTACGTTCCCGGCCGGGCCACTCGCCCAACTACGCTCACGTACATCGCGCGCGAGCCCACAACCACCATGTCGCCGGGCGACAGCTCCGGGTTGTCCTGCGCGCTGCCGGCAAAGAGCACACGGCCCTCGCCGATCGCGCGTTTGCCTGCCTGATCGGCCTGGCCCTCCGCGTAGACCGTCACGTTATCCAAAGACGCCCTGGCACTGGCGCCTCCTGCCGCCGCTATGGCGTCCAGAAGCTTGGCCCCCGGCTGGAGC
>JAKPUV010000869.1 GCA_029554925.1 Candidatus Hydrogenedentota bacterium
GGAGGATTGCGAGAACGAGATTGCGTCGCTTCGTTCGCAATGACGGGGGGCGGCGCGGTGTCGGTATCAGGATCAGGAGGCGGCGCGCCGGGCCTGATTGCCTTCGAGAACCTTTTGCCGCTCGGCTTCGGGCATGCCGGGACAAATGCCGGCCTCGCTGCGGCGGAGTTCGGCCTTGGTCTCGGAGACGGAGAGCGGGATGCCGGCCTCCTTCTTGATGTCCATGATCATGTCCGAAAGCTCATCCCACAGTTCGGCGAGTTCCCAGCGGGCCTTGTCGAGCAGGGCAACGGCCTCGAGGTAGCGCTTCTGTTCGCGCAGGGTGATGGCCTCCAGGCGCAGGCGGAAGGCGTCGCCGTCCTTGTCGCCCAGATTGGTCCAGATCGTCAGGGCCTCCTGGCGCTTCGCCAGGGCCTCGGCCTTCAGACGCTCGGACTCTGCGGGGTCGGCGGCCTGGGAGGCCTGGGTCATCAGCGCCTCGGCAGCCTTCTCCGCGATCCGCGCCTTGTTGCGCTGGATGCGGCGGGGGGCGACTTCCAGGGCGGTCTGGGAGTCGGGGAAGTTCTTGATGTAGTCCTCCCAGCCGGCGAGCGCTTTCTCGTACTCCCCGTTGAGCTCCTGACTTATGAAGAGCTGGCGGGGCACCCAGCGCTCATGGGGCAGGCGTATGGCCTCGGAGAGGTACTTGACGGCGTTGGCGTAGTCCTTCATCTTCTGGTTGTACACGGCGAAGCCGAGGTCGAAGAAGAGCTTGTAGTTCCGGGGGTTCTTCCGGATGCCGTCCTTGAGGAAGTCGATGGCCAGGTGGTAGTAGCGCTCCTTTTCACCGACGCACGCGCCGTAGCGGGAATCCCACTCGCGCTGGGGCCAGGGGGTGTCGAGCATCTTCGCTGTGGCGTTGTAGCTGAGGTGCCAGGCGCCGACGAGGTAGGCCTCGACGAACTGGGGGTCGAGGGAGACGCAGGTCTTCATGAGGGCGACCATGCGGTACATGTTGCCCTGGTGCCAGAAGCGGTCCACCTGGATCCAGACGAAGTTGGCGGCCACCTTGCGGAACCCGAAGAAGAGGTTGAACACGCTGACCCCGCCCTGCTGGGCCTCGGCGTAGGCGATGTCGCGGGCGAAGCGGAGCTTGTTTTCCTTGGCCAGCTTCAGGAATTCGGCTCGGGGGGCGGCCAATTCCGCGCTGCGGGCGATGTCCCAGAGCCGCCGGTCGTTTTCATGGCTTCCGGAGACTTCGGCGATGGCGCTCAGGTCGTCCCCGCCCTCCGCGGCGCCGCGTGCGGCGGCCTCGCGGGCCAGTTCCTGGAGCTCCCCGGCGACGGCGTTGCACTGAGCGAAGAGCTCGGCGTCCCGGTTTTCCCCGGCCTCCTCCTGGAAGAGGCGCTCGTTGACCGCGGCGGCCTGGAGCCAGCGGTAAAAGGCCTCGGACTCGCGCAGGTGGCGCACCCGCCTTCCCTGCACGGCGCCGAGGGCCATGAGCAGGGCGAAGACAAGCGCGAGGGTCAGCCTGGGGAAGCGGCGCATGGCGGTCAGACCTCCTTCCGCCAGAAGAGGAGCCAGGAGAGGATGAACCCGGCCAGCCCGTACTCCAGCCCGTAAATGATCAGGTTGGGGATCTGGAGGTCGCGCGGCGGGTCGTTGGGCATGCCGTTGACGATCTGCATCTTGAGGCTGAAATTCTGGAGGTTGGGCAGTATCTCATACAGCCACTTGGCGATGTCGCCCGCCAGGGCGTCCAGCCACTGGCCGGTCTGCCCGGCGCGGTTCTGCACGTCCTTGAGGTACTCCGTCAGGTTGCCGGTGATGTAGATGAAGAGGCCGGCGATGGTGGGCACGACGGTGGAGGTGGAGACGCAGGAGACGGCGAAGGTGAAGGCCGACACGATGAGGAACTCGAAATAGGTCAGCAGGATGGACCAGAGGAGCAGGGTCGGCCAGACGTGCTGGTAGTAGTAGAGGGCGAAGAAGAAGAGCGCGCCCATGAGCAGGAGGTTGACGATGATGATGAGCTGGGCGCCGAGGAACTTGCCCAGCAGGTACTGCCAGCGGCGCAGGGGCTTGGACAGGATGGTGTAGATGACCTTGTTCTCCACCTCGCCGGGGACGACGGAGGCGGAGATAAAGACGGTGATGAGCATGCCGAAGATGGAGATGGCGGAGACGCAGATGTCCTTGATGAGCTTGACGTCAATGTCCGTCTCGGCGGAGGGGTCGAGGAAGGAGGAGATGAACCGGGACCCGAAGATGACCAGAAGGCTCAGGATGAGGAAGCCGAGGAGGGTCTTCTTGCGGATGCCCTCGCGGTAGGTGTACACCGCGATGGTCCAGGGGCCGCGGAGGATTTCAGCGAATTTCATATCAGGCACTCCGGCTCGTTTTTGCGGCGCCGATGACGCGCACGAACAGCTCCTCGAGGGTTTCCCGCCTCGGGGCGACACTGACCAGTTTGAGGCCCAGCTCGCCGCAGCGGCGGATGGCGTCGTAGGCCGAGAGGCCCTCCGGGGCGCGGAGCTTCCCGCGTTCGCCCAGCCGGTCCTCGACGCGCAGGCCGGCGGCCTCGGACTTTTCCACCAGCTCCGGGGTGAGCCCGTCCACCTCCAGCGCGGTGTCGCGCTGCAGCAGGAGCTCGTCCAGACGGCCCTCCGCCTGGAGCACGCCCTCGTAGAGGATGCCGGCGCGGTCGGAGATCATCTCGGCCTCCAGCAGCTCGTGGCTGGAAATGAGCAGCGTCTTGCCCGCGTTGCGCAGGTTGGCCAGAATGTCGCGGATTTCCTTGCGCGCGATGGGGTCCAGGCCCGTGGTCGGCTCGTCAAGGATGAGGAGCTTGGGGTCGCTGATGAGGGCCTGGGCCAGGCCGACCCGCTGGCGCATGCCCTTGGAGTAGCTGCGCACCAGCCGCTTGCGGGCGTGGGCCAGCCCGACGAGGTCAATGACCTCGTCGAGGCGGCGCTTCAGGTCCCGGCCGTGAAGGCCGTAGAGTTTCCCGTAGTACTCGATGACCTCCTCGCCCCTCAGGAACTCCGGGTAGTAGGCCCCCTCCGGCAGGTATCCGATGTTCCGCTTGACCGCTGCGGAGTGGATGTTTTTCGCGCCGAAGACCTCAAGGCTTCCTGAAGTCGGGAACAGCAGGCCCAGAATGATCTTGATGGTGGTGGTCTTGCCTGATCCGTTCGGCCCGAGGTAGGCGAAAATCTCGCCCTCGTTGATTTCGAGGTCAAGGGCTTTCAGGGCGTGGACGTCCCTGCCGCGGAGGGCGCCCTCGTAAATCTTGGAGAGTTTGGTCGTCTTGACGGCTGTGGACACGGTTTCGGTCCCTCTCTTTTTGGGTCCCGGCCAAAGATGGGCGCATGCTGCACCGGGAACACAGTTCCGCGGCGCAATGTTCCCTGCCTCCGGGAAGCCCACGCGCCGCGGCGTCATGTGGGGACCCAGCCCGCCGCGCCCCCGCAACATCGCGGCAAAGTCTATCAGGAACCGTCGGAAGGAGTCAAAGGCAACCCGGGCGGACCGGGGGGGGCGGCGCCCGGAGGGCGGATTTGGGAAAATTCTTGTCGCGCCGGGAAAAAATGTCTATACTGTGTCCAGCCCAAGAACGCGGGAAACTGGAGAACGCCGGATGCCAACCTTCACCTACACGGCCAGAAACCGGGCCGGCGCCCGGGTGCGCTCGACCATTGTCGCGGACAACCGTGACCAGGCCGCGATGCGGCTGTCGGCGCAGGGGCTGACCCCCGAGAAGCTGGTGGAGACGAAGACGCACTCCGCCATGAAGATCGCGCGGCTGAACCGGCGGGTGAAGAGCCACCATTTGCTGGTGTTCACGCGGCAGCTCTCCACGATTGTGAGTTCGGGCCTTCCGCTGATGCAGGGTCTGGACATTCTGGCGGAGCAGGCGGAGGACCCCAACTTCGCCAAGATCATCGCGGCCATCAGCGAGGAGGTGGAGTCCGGCGAGACCTTCTCCGACTCCCTGCGCAAGTTCACCCGCGCCTTTCCCGAACTGTATGTCAGCATGGTGCGGGCGGGCGAGGCGGGCGGCGACCTGGACGGCGTGCTGGAGCAGCTGGCCAACTATCTGGAGGCGAGCGAGGAGTTGCGGCGGCGGATCCGGTCGGCCATGACCTATCCCGTGGTGGCGTTCAGCATGATCATCATGATCGCCGCGGGGCTGATCATTTTCGTGGTGCCGCAGTTTGCGGGCATTTTCGAGCAGATGGGGGGCAAGCTTCCCCGCCCCACGCAGATCCTCATTGACATAAGCCACGCGCTGCGGACGTGGCAGGCGTGGGCGGTCCTGATCGGCGGCGCTGGGGGGCTGACCATGTTCCTGCGCGTGTACGGGAAGACCCCCTCGGGCAAATACACACTGGACTCTCTGAAGCTGCGGGTGCCCATTTTCGGCATGCTGGGCCGGAAGGTGGCCATCAGCCGGGTGACCCGCACCCTGAGCACGCTGACCCGGAGCGGTGTGGCGATCCTCCAGGCCATGGAGATTGTGGAGCGCACGGCGGGCAACGAGGTGTACGCCAAGGCCATCCGCGAGGCGGAGGAGAGCGTGCGAAGCGGTGAGACGCTGGCGGAGCCCCTTGTGCGGGCGCAGGTGTTCCCCGCCATGGTGACGCGCATGATCGCGGTCGGCGAGAAGACGGGCGCGCTGGAGACCATGCTCGCGAAGATCGCGGATTTCTACGACTCGGAGGTGCGGGCCACGGTGGACGCCCTCACGAGCCTTATCGAGCCCCTCCTGATCGGTCTGATGGGCGTTGTCGTGGGATTTATCGTTCTCGCCCTCTTCATGCCGATCTTCACCATGACCCAGCTCGTGCAGTAGCCGCCGAAGGGGCGGCCCCCGGCGCACGCTGAAGCCAGGGAACGCGGCGGAGAGTCCCTCCAAGGGACGGGTGTTTTCCGCCATTTGCGCGTCACCCAAAGAAAGGAGAAGTCATGCCCAACGAAAAAGAGACCCTGGAGGGGCGTTTTGCCCTGACCCGCCGCCAGTTCATCGCGGGGGTTGCGGGTGCTGCGGCCCTTGCCGCCGCACCCACCCTGTCCGCCTGGGCGGACGAGGACAAGCGCCCGTCGGTGGCGGACAAAATCTTCAACCGGCCCTACATCACCTGGCAGAACGACCCCTGCACCACCGCCACGATCACCTGGCAGTCGGCGGAGGCGCCGAAACAGGTTCTGGTGCGCTTTGACACGGAGACGCGGGGGGGCAAGGTCCGCAAGTACGCGAAAGAGGCGGAGGGCCGGAGCTGGACCATCCCCTGCCTGCCGGGCCGGAGCATCAACAGCGTGGAGCTGACGGGGCTCACCCCCGGCACCCGGTACTACTTTGTCCTGGCCGAGAAGAAGAGCGGCGAGACCACCGAGCACAGTTTCAAGACCATTCCCAACGACGGCAGCCCCCTGCGCTTTGTGGCGGGCGGCGACCAGAACTGGGGGCCCGTGGCGCGGAAACTCTGCGAGTTGGCGGGGCGGGAGGCGCCCATGTTCACCGTCATCGGCGGCGACCTGGCCTACGCGAACGGCGACCCGAAGAACATCCGCGCGTGGGACAACTGGTTCAAGAACTGGATGGACGGCCAGGTGACCCCGGACGGCCTGATTGTGCCGATGGTGCTGGCCATCGGGAACCACGAGACGAACAAGCTGGAGGGCGGGCCCGAGGTCCGGGCCCCCTTCTACCTGGGATTCTTCCCCCAGGGCGGCAAGACCTACTTCTCCCTGCGCTTCGGCCCCCTGCTCCATCTCATCGCGCTGGACTCCGGGCACATCGTCCCGCACGCCGAGCAGACGGCCTGGTTCAAGGAGGTGGTCGCCAAGAACGCGGACGCTAAGTACCACATCCCCACCTACCATGTGCCCTTCTTCCCCTCACACCGGGAGTTTGAGGGGGGGCTTTCCGTTGCGGGCCGGGAGCAGTGGATGCCCATCGTGGACGAGATGCGCGCGCCGCTCGCCTTTGAGCACCACGACCACACCTTCAAGCGCACCGTGCCCATCCGCAACGGCGAGAAGGCCGACGACGGCACGGTTTACCTCGGCGACGGCTGCATGGGCGTAGGCCCGCGGGAGATTGACAACGCGGGCGTGTGGTATCTGGAAAAGGCCTCGTCCACGGCGCACATCTGGGTGGTGGACATGGCGGACGGCAGGATCGCCTGCCGCGCCATTGACAAGGACGGCAAGGAGTTCGACAGCATCACGCTGAACCGCTGACCGCCGCGCGCGGCGGCCGTTTTGGGCATTGGGTGCCGGACAGGATGTGTCCGGCACCCCTTTTTTTTGCTAGAATCCCCGCCCTATGGCCGCAGTGAACGACAAGCC
>JAKPUV010000879.1 GCA_029554925.1 Candidatus Hydrogenedentota bacterium
GGCGCAGCGTGACCCCCACGCAGTCATAGCCCAGGGCGCGCAGGAGGACGGCGGCCGCCGCGCTGTCCACCCCGCCGCTCATGGCCACCAGCACCCGGCTTCCGGGCGGCGGCAGGCGCAGGGCGCGCGCGGCGTCCAGCATCCCCTCCGGCACCGAAAGGTCCGGGATTCCGCCGCCGGTCACGGCCGGACGGGGCACAGGGCCGCCAGGGCCGCAGTGAGGAGCCACACGACGAGGTCGGCGACGGAGAGGCCGCCGCCCTTCGTGCAAGAGGCGGCGGAGCAGCCCACGCCCTCGGAGGACGGCAGGTTGAGGGCGGTGGACACCTCGGCGGACTCGCGGTCCTGGCCGTTGACCTTGCAGCGGACGGCGCCGGTGATCGCCTTTGCGCCCGTCACGTTCACCAGCGGGATGACCTGGTAGGTGAAGGTGGCGGGGAAGGCGGGCACGGCGGCGTAGCCGAAGCGCACCACGTTGGTCTTGGGGTCGAGGGTGAAGGTGGTCGGCGCGCCGTCGCCCGTGGGGGCCACGACCTGCCACCCGGCGGGCAGGCTCTCGCGCACCACCACGTCCGAAAGGATGCCCGTGCCCGTGTGGTCCACCGTCACGGTGACGGGGAGCGGGGTGCCGGCGGTGTAGGTGGGCCCGGCCTGCCGGGCCAGGGTCACCGTGTCGTCCTGGGGCGCGTCGTAGAAGAGCGCGGTGGTCGCCTCGGCGGACTGCTGCTCGTTGCCCGAGCCGGCGCGGAAGAGGGCGCGCCCGGAGACGGCGCGGTCCTGGGTGTCGCCGAGGGCGGCGCGCAGGGTGTACTTGAGCACGACCGGATACGCGGCGGGCATGGCGATGTAGGCGTACTCCAGACGTCCGGAGGCGGTGTTCACCTCCATGATCTCGGGGCGGTTCGGCCCCGTGAAGTTCGACGCGCTCCAGCCCGTGGGGACCGTCTCAAAGCCCCCCAGGGCCGTCAGCTCCACCGTGCCGGTGTAGCCGAGGGTCAGCGTGACCTCGACCAGCCCCCCCGGCTGGAACTTCGCCGAGGAGACTGCGCGGGTGAGGGTGACGGACCCCTGGGCCCAGGCCGCGCCCCCGGACACCGCCAGCAGCGCCGCCGCAAAGGCAAGCAAACGTCTCATGTCGCGCCCTCCGGTCCGGAACGCGGCGCGGGTCCATTCCGCGCGCCGCCGCGGACCATGCGTTATTATACCGAAACGGCGGCAAAACGTCCCCGCCCCCCGGCGCGCTTTGAAACGCGGGCGGGCGGGGCGGTACACTTGGACGCTGTGCAGTCCGGGGCGCGGCCCCGGGGAACCGGTCCCTTAACCCATTGCTGGAGGTTGCAACCATGTCCATTTCCAAGAGCACGGAGCCCCGGGAGGGCGGCGCGGGCCGCGAGTCCCTGAGCCGCCGGGACTTCATCCACAAGGCGGCGGCGGTCGCGGGCGCGACGGCGGCCGTGGGCGCGGCGTCCAAGCGCGCCGACGCGTCGGTGTACAAGTCCATCCTGCCGTCGTCGGTCCTCGGCGCGAACGAGCTCATCCGCACGGGGCACATCGGCCTGGGCGGCATGGGCACGGCGGACCTGAAGTTCACCGTGATGAACGGCGGCTTCCAGCCCATCATGCTGTGCGACCTGCGCATCCCGCACGTCGAGCAGCGGGTGATGAAGATGTTCGCGTCGAAGATTCCGGACGCGAAGATCGTGTCGGACTTCCGCGAGGTGATTGACAACCCGGACGTGGACGCGGTGGTCATCGCGACGCCGGACCACTGGCACTGCCTGCCCACGCTGTACGCGGCGGCGGCGAAGAAGTCCATCTACTGCGAGAAGCCCCTGAGCACCACCATCGCCGAGGCGCACGCCATGCTCCAGGCGGTGAAGGAGAGCGGGGTGGTCTTCCAGGGCGGCAACATGCAGCGCTCGGGCCAGCACTTCCGGAAGGCCGTCGAGATCGTGAAGTCCGGCGGCATCGGCAAGGTGGCCCGCGTGGAGACCTTCTCCCTGGACAACGGCCCCCTCGAGGGCATCGGCATGGGCGACACGGACGCCGAGAAGTACGTGCCCAAGGGACTCAACTGGGAAATGCACCAGGGCTGGGTGGAGCACCGCCCGTTCAACGTGAACCGCTGGGTCTACAACTTCCGCTGGTACCTCGACTATTCGGGCGGCAAGATCACGGACTGGGGCGCCCACCTGATGGACATCGCCCTGATGGCCATGGGCGACGAGCTCCAGCCGAAGTCCGTGTCCACCGTCGGCGGCAAGTACCTGATGCAGGACAGCCGCACGACGCCGGACACGCTCGAAGTGCTCTACCGCTTCGACAACTTCATCCTCTCCTTCAACAACCGGGTGTGGAACCCCCTCACCTTCGACGGGCAGCAGCCGGACCACGGCATCGTGTTCTACGGCGAGCGCGGCGTGGTCCGCGTGGACCGCAACGGCCTGAACGTCTTCGCCTCGCCGCAGAACCAGACCGCGGAGGCGAAGACCGCCACCGAGCGGATCGAGCCCGAGGTGCCGGACCAGGAGGAGGCGCTGAACAAGCCGCACTGGCAGAATTTCGCCGACAGCATCCGCGGCACGGCCAAGCCGAACTCGCCGATTGACGTGCTGTTCAACACCACGCGCGTCTGCCACATCGGCACCTGCGCCTACGTGGCCGGGGCGCAGTTCGCCTCCGGCGCGAAGGTCACCGGCGACAGCATCCCGGACGAGGCCCCGAGCCACGGCTCGGCCACGCTCAACTGGGACGCGGAGACGCAGAAGTTCACCGGCGGCGATGCCGAGGCCGTCAAGACCGCGAACGCCTGGGCCTACCGCGAATACCGCAACGGCTGGAGCCTGAAGCCCCCGTTCAAGGCGTGAGGGGCCCCGAGCGCACAAGACACTGAACACGCGGAGGCGGGCCCGAAAGGGTCCGCCTCCCGCCTTTCCGAGGAGGACACCCCATGAACCGGCGCGCCTTTCTCACCGCCGCCGCCGCGGGCCTGGCAGCCTCGCGGGCGCGCGCCGCGGGCCCCGTCCGCCGCGTCGCCGTCGCCGGGTGCGGCGCGCGCGGCGCGGCGCTGCTGGACGCCCTCGACACCCTGCGGCGCGCGGGGTTCCCCGTGGAGACGGCCCTCGTGTGCGACGCCGACGCCGCCCGCGCCCGCAGGGCGGCCCGCCGCCACGGCGCGCGGACCGCGTCGTCCTGGGGAGAGATGGCGGACCCCGCCCGCGCGGACGCCGTGGTGGTCGCCCTGCCCGACGCGGCGCACGCCCCGGCGGCCCTCGCCGCGCTGGCGGCCGGCCTGCCGGTCTATCTCGAAACGCCCCTCTGCGCCGCGCCTGAGGACACGGCGCGCCTGGCCGCCTGGGCCGCGCGGTCCGGCGCCCCGGCGGTGCAGATCGGCGCGGCGGCCCTGCTGTCGCCCGGATGGCGG
>JAKPUV010000880.1 GCA_029554925.1 Candidatus Hydrogenedentota bacterium
TGCGCAGCGGTACACGGACATGACGATGCGGAAGTGGGTGTAGGCGTGGCGGACGCAGGCGACGAGTCCGCCGACGCGCACTTCGACGCCCAGCTCCTCGCGACACTCCCGCGCGAGGGCGAGGGCGTGGTCCTCCCCCTTTTCCACCTTGCCGCCGGGGAACTCCCAGAGGCCGCCCAGCATGCCGCCGTGCGGCCGGCGCCCCACCAGGTAGCGGCCGTCCCGTTCGATGACGGCGGTGACGATCTCGTGGAGGGGCGTGCCGGCCTTGGGCTTGCGCACGGGCAGTTCGGCCTCGCGGCCCTCCGCATGGGCGCGGCATTCGGACGCGGCGGGGCAGGCCATGCAGGCCGGGGCGCGGGGCGTGCACACGCGCGCCCCCAGCTCCATCATGGCCTGGTTGAAGTCGCCGGGGTTGCGCGGCGGCACGAGGGTCTGGGCCAGCCGCCACAGCTCCCGCTCCGTGGCCGGGTCGTCTATGCAGTCGTCCAGCGCGAAGAGCCGCGCGAGCACGCGCTTGACGTTGCCGTCGAGCACGGCGACCCGCTCGCCGAAGGCGATGCTGGCGACGGCGGCGGCGGTGTAGGGGCCGACGCCGGGGAGCATGCGGAGCTGCGCGGCGGTTTCGGGGAACCGGCCGCCGTGCTGTTCGCAGACCATGCGGGCGGCCGCGTGGAGGTTGCGCGCGCGGGAGTAGTAGCCGAGCCCCTCCCAGAGTTTCAGCACGGTCTCCTCCGGCGCGGCGGCCAGCGCCTGCACGGTCGGGAAGGCGGCCACAAAGCGGTTGAAATACGGCGTGCCCTGGTCCACCCGCGTCTGCTGGAGGATGATCTCGGAGACCCAGACGGCGTAGGGGTCGGTGGTGCCCCGGAAGGGCAGGTCGCGCGCCTCGGCCTTGAACCAGGCCAGCAGCCGCTCCCTGAGCGCCCGGGGGTTTTTCACGGGGCGATGTCCGCCGGGAGCGTTTCGCCCAGCGCCTTCAGCGGGCATTCGGCGTAGAGCGCCTTCAGGCGCGCGGCGTGGTCCGGGCCGAGGGCGGCGTAGGCCGCCAGCCCCGCGCGCACGTCGCGCCGCTCCGCGTCGGCGTGGTTGCAGCGGTTGGCGGGCGCGCCCGAGTTCAGCAGGGGCAGGTTCGAGAGTTTCCCCTCGTGGCGCTCCATGAGCCGCAGCAGCTTCGCCGCGTTCAGCACCGACGGGTCCGGCACCGCGTCGCGGTAGTGCGCCGCGAACGAGTCGGGCCCGGCGTTCCAGTTCCAGGAGTTGTGCCCGGCGAAGGGCAGCGGGCCGCCCTCGTCCATGTAGAACAGCGACCACTGGTGGTCGGGGCTCCACTTCCGGTCAATGTGTTTCTGCTTCTTCTTCGGCATCTGCTTCGGGTCGAGGATCATCTCGCGGGTGTAGGCGAAGCCGTCCTCCGGCCGGGGCTCCACGTGGATGAAGACCTTCTCCGGCGGCAGGCACTCCTCGAAGACCTTCCGGGCCTTGTCGTTCGCCGTGAGCCCGTCAAAGTCGCGCCGGTAGCCCTCCGGAAACAGCGCGGGGTCCGGCGCGCGGAAACGGGTGCGCGACATCTGCTCCATGGGCACCAGCATGTCGCCCGTGGCGCTGGTGACCAGCACGGGGTTGGCGATGCGGTCGAGCATGGCAATGGGGCTCAGCCAGTACCAGGCGTCCGCCGAGAGGTCGCGGGGGAAGTAGGCGTAGGCCATTTCGCCGAGCTGGGTGACCATGCCCACCACGGGCAGCGGGGACTCCGCCTCGTGGCCGGGGAACCCGCTGAAGGCGCGGTTCGCCTCCAGGTAGCCGATGTTGTAGCACCAGTTGACGACGGGCACGTCGGCGGTGGTGGAGGTGACGGGGAACATGTCGGCGCTCATGGCCAGCGCCATGTAGCCGCCCTGGCTGCCGCCGTCAATGTGCATCCGCGCCGGGTCCACAAAGGGGCAGCGCCGCGCCCACTGGATGACGGCGCGCGCGAGGTTGTTGCCGTTGCCCACCGACACGTCAATGGGCGACTCGCCGTCCGCGCCGGTGTATGCCGCCGTGAAGACGGCCCAGCCCTTCCCGGCCCACTGCTT
>JAKPUV010000888.1 GCA_029554925.1 Candidatus Hydrogenedentota bacterium
GCGCTTTTCCGTGTCCAGCAGCACCCCCGGGGCGAACACGCCGCTCCCCTCGTTCTCAAAGTAATGCAGACCCCGCGCGGGGACGTCGGCGCAGGAGACCATCAGGTCCATATCCCCGTCCCCGTCATAATCCATCGGCAGGGGGAGCGCCCACAGCCCCACCCCCAGGTCCACCACGAGGGCGGGGTCATTGTGGGAGAGGCGCTGCGCCCAGTGATCCGGCTCCGGCACCGGGGAAAGGGCCGCCGTCAGGCACACCAACGGGAAAACAAGAAGATTCATGGGGCAGGCCTCCTTCTTTTCGGCCCAATGTACACGAAGCCCCCGCCGCGAACCAAGCCGGGACGGGGCGGTCCCTTGGCCGGTCGTGGTAAAATCGCGGCTTGTTTGGCCGTCGGGTTTCAACAGAAGGGTTTTTGCGCATGTATAAGTCGCCTGGGATTAAGTCGGGGTTCGGGGTTGCCAGGGAGTTGAAGGAGCTCCCCGGCCGGGTGCTGGCGGTTTCGATGGAGATCCCGTGGGCCCTGCTCCAGTCGCAGATGCCGTGGGAACCGGACCACGTCCACCTGGTGGACGACATGGACCTGCCGACGCTGGAGGCGGCGGACCGCGACCTGCCTGCCTGCGACGTGGTGGTGGGCGTGGGCGGCGGGTCGTGCTGCGACTTCGCGAAGTATCTGGCGTGGAAGCGGGGCTGCCGCATGGTGCTGGTGCCCACGATCATCTCGGTGGACGCGCCGCTGACGAACATGATCGCCGTGCGGGTGGACAAGACGGTCACGTACATCGGGGACATCTTTCCGGAGGAGCTGCTGGTGGACTACGCGCTGGTGCAGGCGGCGCCGCCGGAGCTGAACCGCGCGGGGGCCTGCGACATTGCGAGCATCCACACGGGGCTCTTCGACTGGCGTCTGGCCCATGAGCGGACGGGGGAGAAATATGACGCGGCGGTGGCCGCCCTCGCGGAGGAATGCCTCGAAGAGCTGGACCGCAACGCCGAGGAGGTCTACAACGTCACGCCGAAGGGCATTGACACGATCGTGGACCTGTACCGGCGGGAGGTGAAGTTCTGCACGGAGTTCGGCAACAGCCGGCCCGAGGAGGGCGCGGAGCATCTGGTGGCCTATGCCCTGGAACACCTCACCCGCCGCCACTTCCTCCACGGGGATCTGGTGGGGCTGGGCATCTTCGCCATGTCGCGGCTCCAGGGGAACCGCCCGGAGTGGGCGGAGGACCTGATCCGGCGGTGCGGGCTGCGCTACTGGTGCCCGGACGCGTCCCGGGAGGAGATCTGCACCGCCCTGGCGACGCTGCGGGCCTTCGTCGAGAAGAACAGCTTCTTCTACAGCATCGTCCACACCGCCGAGATCACCCCGGCGTTTGTGGAGTCCGTGCTGGCGGGCCTGGAAAAGGCGCGTCCGCAATAAAGCGTCCGCGGCGCGTGTTGGGTTGGAGGACAGGCTCCCCGTGAGGCGGCGGGGACGCACGGGAGGTATTGCATGAAAAGACGGACCTGCGCGGCATGGCTTGCGGCCCTGTGCGGGCTGGCGGCGCTTACGGGGTGCGCGACCCTGGACCGGGGCGGGCAGTCGGCTGTGCTGCGGGCGAAGCGCCGGGTGGCGCCGGCCATCGTGCATGTGCGCCCGGTGAAGGAGGTGTTCGACGCGGGGCGGCGCAAGGAGATGCTGGTCATGGGGAGCGGGTTCATCATCTCCCGGGACGGCTATGTGGTGACCAACGAGCATGTGGCGGGGCAGAGCACCTCGGTCCAGTGCGTGCTGAGCGACAACCGCGAGGTGCAGGCGCGGGTGGTGGGAACGGACGTGGAGACG